>DATLTG010000189.1:0-15352 GCA_035533735.1 Bacteroidia bacterium | reverse complement strand
CTCCAAAGAACTTTCAAACTTTTCAATCAGCACATTGGTAAATTGGTACATCAGTGAATCATCATTTTTCTCAATTAAATCTGCGTAGCTTTTAAAATCACTTGTTTGTGGAAAGTTATGGTTAGTTTTTATTATTTTTTTCGCTAAAATATTTTCGTGCTACTTTATTAGCAGTTAATACACTATCAATATTTCCTTTACTATCTAATTCAAGTTGATAGTTAGTGTTCTTTGAAAATAAGGTTGAGTAATTTTGTTTTGTACAATAAAAAAACAAAACCAATGCTAAATCCAGGCAAAATTATAGCTATTTTTTGTTTAATAGATGATTTATTTATTGGAATTAATCATCCAGAAGACATTAGACGAAGTGTAAGTGACAGCGAAATAGCTGTAACAGCAATTGTGTCAGCTCTTTATTTTGGAGGCAATCAAAATCATGCAATCCATTTTATGAAGAGTCATGGCTATATTCCAAAAATGCTTAATAAAAGTAGATTTAATCGAAGGCTTCATCTTATTAGGACGGTTACTTTACGATTTATTTACCCAAGTAGGAACCTATTTAAAAACACTTTGTTGTGAACTTCATTACATTATCGATTCCTTTCCAGTAGCGCTATGAGATACTATTCGTATTCTGCAAAGTAAGATGGTAAAAGGAAAAAAGTGGCGAGGTTACACGGCAAGCATGAAAAGATATTTTTACGGAGTAAAAGTTCAATTATTGACAACAGGAACTGGCATACCAATAGCGTTTTGTTTTACGCCTGGAAATAGAGCAGATGTGAAATCACTTGAAAAAATAATAGCCGGACTTCCACCTGAATCAAGCGTTTACGCTGATAGTGCTTACACAGCTTACCAAATAGAAGATAATGTATTTATAAACCAATTGATTTTATTAAAGATTCAACGTAAATAAAATTCAAAAAGACCTGGCAACAAACAACAAGTGCAACAAAAATTAAAAATGAGAAAACGCGTAGAAATAACCATCAGCGACATTAAAAATTTTCCCGAGAACCATATATGCCGTTACTTTAAACGGCTTCTTGATAAAGCTCATTCTATTCGTTTTTGCTTTACAAATTAATAAGATTACAAACTATCAACTTGAATTATTTAGTTCTTTTTCTTACCTTCGCATCTTATTTTTTAACAAGAAGAATATGCTTTTATTTTTGGATATCGGTGGAGGAGAGATTTTTTTAATTCTATTTGTTTTTTTACTGCTTTTTGGATCTGAAAAAATTCCTGAAGTGGCGAGAGGGCTGGGAAAAGGAATTCGTGAATTTAAAGATGCAACAGAAGGAATTAAGCGCGAAATAAATGACAGTATCACAAACGTAAAAAAAGAAGCTGACTTTTCACAAGAAATAAATTCTATTAAAAAAGATATTGATAAAGTTCCAGATTCAATTCCTGAAAAAAAAGAGCAAACTGATTTAGTTGGTAAAAATGATTATACTGAAAAATAATTTTTAATTTCATCTTAGTCAAGTTTTTTTTCGACAAAAAAATATTAATTAATTTTTATTACTTTCGGGGCGTTAATCGTTTTATTTTGTGATTGAAAAATAATTTTTAGAGATGAAAATAGCTGTACCTAAAGAAACTAAAATAAAGGAAAATCGCGTAGCACTTACGCCTGATGTCGTTCAATCGCTTGTCAAAAAAGGATTTGAATGTTTTATCGAAAAAAGCGCAGGTTTAAATTCGTATTTTTCGGATGAACAATATGTAACTGCTGGAGCTAAAATTGTTTCTGAAAAAAACAATTTATATGCCGATGCAGATGTCGTTTTAAAAGTAAACGCTCCTTCCGTAGAAGAAATTAATTCGATGAAATCAGGTGCTGTTTTATTGAGCTTTATGTTTGCATCAATAAATCCAGATTTAGTGGAAGCCTGTGCAAAAAAAAATATTTCAGCTTTTTCAGTAGATGCCATTCCGCGTATTTCGAAAGCACAAAAAATGGATGCTTTAAGTTCTCAAGCTAATCTTGCTGGTTATAAATCAGTAATTATGGCGGCAAATACGTTGGGTAAAATTTTTCCTTTATTGATGACTGCTGCAGGAACAATTAAACCTTCAAAAGTAGTAATTATGGGAGCCGGTGTTGCTGGATTACAAGCCATTGCAACAGCAAAAAGACTTGGTGCGGTGGTAGAAGTATCAGACATTCGACCAGAAACAAAAGAACAAGTACAATCACTTGGCGGAAAATTTATTGAATTAAAAGGCGATGATTCCATTAAAATTGAAGGTGGTTATGTAAAAGGAGTTTCGGATGATTTCTTAAAAAAACAACAAGAATTAATTGCAAAACATATAAAAGAGGCCGATATCGTTATTACAACAGCCCTAATTCCAGGAAAAAAAGCACCTGTTTTAGTAACCGAAGAAATGGTTAAAAGTATGCGAATGGGATCTGTAATTATTGATATGGCTGTTGAACAAGGAGGAAATTGTGTAGGCAGCGAATTGAATAAAACGATTGTAAAAAATGGAGTAACCATTGTGGGAGAATCAAACATTCCAAGTTTATTGCCATTAAATGCAAGCGAATTGTATGCAAAAAACATCTCTACTTTTTTAGAGCATCTTGCTACTAACGAAGGCTTTAAATGGGAAATGGAAGAAGAAATTACAAAAGGTTCTTTAATAACTCACAAAGGAGAAATCGTTCATCCGACATTAATCAAAAAAACATCAATCGCATAAAAAATAATTTTTAAACACAACGTTTATGGAGCAATTAATCTCATTTCTCGGCATTCACATTCAACTTCTTTACATTTTAATTCTCTCCATTTTTGTAGGAGTAGAAGTTATCGGAAAAGTACCATCGGTTTTGCATACGCCACTAATGTCGGGAGCAAATGCTATTCACGGAGTTGTTATTGTTGGAGCTATTTTAGTAATGTTAGATGCTGACCCAACCAATATTTTAGCACTCGTTTTAGGCTTTTTAGCTGTTATTCTCGGTACACTTAACGTTGTTGGTGGATTTGTTGTAACAGATAGAATGCTCGAAATGTTTAAAAAGAAACCTGCTGCTAATAGCAAAAAGTAAAAGAGTTAAATAAAATGTTCACTTATTAATCAAGATGTTTATGCAAAATCAATACATTTTAGATATCATTTATTTTATCGCTTCCGTAACTTTTATTATCGGATTAAAAATGCTAAGTCATCCAGAAACTGCTCGTAACGGAAATTTAATTGCAGCAGTCGGTATGACAATCGCCATTGCCGGAACTATTTTTCTTCATGATAAAACCATTCAACCTATTATCTACGAACTTATTTTTGCAGCCATTTTGGTTGGAGGCGTTTTCGGTTGGATTGTTGCCAAAAAAGTAAAAATGACCGCAATGCCCGAAATGGTTTCTCTCTTTAACGGAATGGGAGGAGCTTGCGCAGCATTAATTTCATTGATTGAATTTCACGTTCACGTAGGCAATATGAAAGCCACAGGAATTGTGATGGCGGGTTTAACAATTGGAAGTGTTTCTTTTGCAGGAAGTATTATTGCTTTTATGAAACTCAATGGTACTATTAAAAAATCGTTGCGCTTACCAAGTTATAACACAATCAATAATATATTTTTATTGCTTGTGTTAGCTTTTGATGCCTATTTTGTTTTTTCTGGAACTGGAAGTATCACACTTTTGTACATACTTTTTGCAATGGCATTGTTTTACGGAATTATGTTCGTAATGCCAATCGGTGGCGCAGATATGCCTGTTGTAATTTCCTTATTAAATTCTTTTACGGGATTAGCTGCTGCTTGCGCAGGATTTTTATACCACAACCAAGTGATGTTAACAGGAGGTATTTTAGTTGGATCGGCAGGAACACTTCTTACTATTGTAATGTGTAAAGCAATGAATCGCCCTTTGTTTAATGTAATTTTTGGTGCTTTTGGCGAAGGCGCTGTAACTGCTGCCGCTGTTGGAAAATCGGGGGGCTCTATTAAAGATATTTCTGTAAGCGATACAGCAACTCTTATGAATTATTCAAAAAAAGTAATTATCGTTCCTGGATATGGATTAGCAGTAGCACAAGCACAACACGTTATTCATGAATTAGAAACACTGCTGGAAGAAAGAGGTGTTGAAGTTAAATACGCTATTCATCCCGTTGCCGGACGTATGCCAGGGCACATGAATGTTTTGCTTGCCGAATCGAATGTTGATTACGGAAAGTTAGTAGAAATGGAGGAAATTAATCCTGAATTTTCAAGTACAGATGTTGTATTGGTAGTTGGTGCAAACGATGTGGTAAATCCTGCCGCGAAAAATGATCCTGCTTCACCTATTTATGGTATGCCGATTTTAGATGTAGAATTAGCACAACACATCATCATTAACAAAAGAAGTATGAATGCTGGTTATGCGGGGATTGATAATGAATTATTTTACAATCCAAAAACAAGTATGCTTTTTGGAGATGCTAAAAAAGTCCTTACCCAATTGGTTTCTGAGCTAAAAGCAATGTAACTCTCCAACATAAATTCATATAAAAAAGCAGCTCCGAAAAATTAATTTTTCGGAGCTGCTTTTTTATATTCCAACTTGCTTAATTATTTCGCTTTTTTTGCTGTTTTTGCTTTCTTAGCACTTTTTTTATGCATTGTTCCTTTTTTGTGGGTAGCCTCTTTTTTGGTGGTTTTTTTAGTGGTTTTTTTAACCTCTTTTTTGTGAGCCGTTTTAGTTGTTTGAGGTGCTAAAGTTACTACTTTGCTTCCTGTTGCTGCAAACACAGACGCTGAAAATATTACAGCTGCTGCTAATGACATGATTTTTTTCATTTTGTTTAAGTTTTAAATTTATATTAAGAACATTATGTAAAGCTTTTTACAAGCCTCGTGCCACATTTTGTTAAAATATAATTTTAACACTTATTTAACAAATTTATTGGAAACAGAGAAAATGATTTCTATTGAAAAAATTTAGGCTACTCTCAACTTATTGAGAGCAGCTTTTTCCAATTTTTCCTTTGCATAAGATAAAGTAATTACCAAATCAGAAACAGATTTATCGGTAGGTATTTCAAACATTGCGTCCAGCATAATACTTTCGCAAATGGAACGCAATCCACGTGCTCCAAGTTTAAATTCCATTGCTTTTTCAACAATCAAATCAAGTACTCCTTTATCAAAACTGAGATTTATTTTATCCATTTCAAACAATTTGGTATATTGTTTAATCAATGAATTTTTCGGGTCTGTTAATATGCTGCGTAAAGATTCTTTATCCAAAGGATTTAAATAAGTAAGTATCGGTAAACGTCCAATCAACTCTGGAATTAAACCAAAACTTTTTAAATCTTGCGGACTCACATATTGCAATAAATTTTCTTTATCAATAATTTTTTTATTCTCTGTATTTGTTGTAAACCCAAGTGTTTGTGTTTGCAAGCGTCTCGCGATTTTCTTTTCAATTCCATCAAAAGCACCTCCGCAAATAAAAAGAATATTTTTCGTATTTATTTGAATCATTTTTTGCTCCGGATGTTTCCGACCTCCTTGTGGCGGAACATTTACAACCGAACCTTCCAGTAATTTCAACAAACCTTGCTGTACTCCTTCTCCCGAAACATCTCTTGTAATAGAAGGATTATCACTTTTTCGAGCAATTTTATCTAATTCATCAATAAAAACAATTCCTCTTTCAGCTGATGCAGCATCGTAATCCGCTGCTTGTAATAAGCGCGATAAAATGCTTTCCACATCTTCGCCAACGTAACCAGCTTCGGTAAGAACCGTTGCGTCTGCAATACAAAAAGGCACATTTAACATTCTCGCAATGGTGCGCGCTAACAAGGTTTTTCCTGTGCCAGTTTCACCTACCATAATTACATTCGATTTTTCAATCTCCACATCATCCAATTTTTTTTGTTCAGATGGCTTTTGAATAAGTCGTTTGTAATGGTTATAAACGGCAACACAAAGCACCTTTTTAGCTTCGTCTTGTCCGATAACATATTCGTCCAATTGCTTTTTTATTTCAACTGGTTTTAATAACGTAAATGCCGCATGAATAGAGTGTGTGCTCTTTTCCTGCATTTCGTCTTTCACAATTTTTTGCGCTTGCGCGATACAATGATCACAAATATGACCACTGATACCAGCAATTAAAACAGTTGTATCTTGTTTATCTCTGCCGCAAAACGAGCACTTGATATTATTTTTTTCAGCCATTTATTTTGTCTTGACTAAAATCTCATCAATCATACCGTAATCTTTAGCTTCTTGTGCTGTCATCCAATAATCGCGATCACTGTCTTTCCAAACTTTATCATAAGTCTGGTTAGAATGTTTCGCAATAATTTCGTACAACTCTTTTTTTAATTTCTGAATTTCACGAGCCGTAATTTCAATATCAGATGCTTGTCCATCAGCACCACCCATTGGTTGGTGAATCATTACGCGCGAATGTTTTAAAGCAGTTCGTTTTTTAGCAGCTCCAGCACACATTAAAACAGCTCCCATCGAAGCTGCCATTCCTGTACAAATTGTTGCTACATCCGGTGCAATATATTGCATTGTATCATAAATTCCCAAGCCTGCATAAACAGAACCTCCTGGTGAATTCAAATAAATTTGGATATCTTTTTTTGAATCAACCGATTCCAAAAACAATAATTGAGCTTGAATAATATTGGCAACATAATCGTTAATACCAACTCCTAAAAAAATAATCCGGTCCATCATCAAACGCGAAAAAACGTCCATGGTAGCCACATTTAATTGGCGCTCTTCTATAATCGTAGGTGAAATATATTCGCTATGAATAGAAGTATATTTATCAAATACATTGCTGTTTATGCCTTTGTGTTTAATGGCATATTTGCGAAATTCATCGTTATTAAACATATATTTAGGTTTTAAATTTTTATATTATTGTTTCGAAAATTCTTCGTAAGAAACTTCCTTTTCTTCAATGGTAAAGGTTGAAGTATATAATTTCATTGTCTTTTTCTCATACAAATCATTGTACACTTTTTTAGATTCTTCTTCATTAGCCAACACACGTTGTGCTGTTTTTTCAATTTCAGCATCATCTATGCTTGCTTGTCCGGCTTCTAAAAAATGATTTTTTACCAATTCTTTTACATAAGCAATCGCTTCATCGCTATCCACTTTAATTTGATGCTCTTTTAAAATTTTATTTTCAATAAGTTGCCATTTTAGCATTTCCGAATAACTTGGATATTCGGCTGCTATTTGTTCAATTGTCAGCGGTTTTTCATTCACTTCCATCAACCATCTTTTTAAAAATTCATCTGGTAAATTTACAGCTATTTTTTTCATCAAAGCTTCCACAATGTCATTTTTCAAACGCTTTTCACTATCGTTTTCAAACATTGCCGTTAGCTCTTCTTTTATTTTTGCATTAAATTCTTCTGCCGTTTTCACCACATCTTTTCCGTAAACTTTATCAAATAATTCTTGATTCATATCAGCTGGAGCTAAACGACTTATATTGGTTACAGTGTATTGAAATTTGCATTTCAATTGTGCCGCTTTTTCTTTATCGATGCCTAACATTGCAGCTAAATCAGTAATATTTTCAGACAATTTTAAAGATTCTACAATTATTTTATCTCCTTTTTTTAAGCCGATTAATTGTTTTTTCAATTCCTCATTTTTCATTCGCTCAACAGCTAATGAAGAAGATTTAAAAATACCGCCCGGAACAATAATTCCAGCTTCATCTAATTCTACAAAATCGCCAAATAAAATATCGTTTTCTTCCGAAATATCTGCTGTTGCTACTTTTCCGTAACGTTTACAAATATCCGAAGTATATTTATTAATGGATTCATCGTCCATACGAACGACATATTTTGTAAATTTATCTTTATCAGATAGTTCCACCTTAAATTTAGGAGCCAATCCGATATCGTACGTAAATTCAAAATCTTTTTGATTATCCCAATCTATTTTATTGTCCGAATCTGCTTTTGGCAAAGGATTTCCGAGTGCTTCAATATTATTTTCAGAAATATATTTGTATAAATTTTCCTGCAACAATTTATTGATTTCGTCCATCAACAATGATTTTCCGTACATTTTCCGAATCATTCCAGACGGCACTTTTCCCGGTCTGAAACCTGGCATATTGGCTTTTTTCTGATACGTTTTTAAAGCCGCATCTACCTTTGATTCATAATCTGCGGGCGTAACTTTAACTTTAATAACCGCATTTAATTGATCTACTTCTTGTTTTGTAAAATCCATTTTTTTTAATTTTTAAGGATGCAAAGATACAATTTTGTTAGAAATTAGGCGAATCTGGCTTTCGAGAAAAATGTTGGTCTCAAAAAATTATTTTTCGCCTTATTTTTTCGCTAATTTTTTATTCTTCAAATGCCTTGATTTATCACGCTTTGTTTTCTTTTCCATATTTTTTTGGAGTGCCACTGTCAAATCAATTCCTGTTTGATTAGCCAAACAAATCAGCACAAATAAAACATCTGCTAATTCATCAACTAATTCTTTTTTAGTATCTGATTTTTTGAAAGATTGTTCTCCATATTGTCGAGCGATAATTCGCGCCACTTCACCAACTTCTTCGGTTAACATTGCCATATTGGTCAGTTCGTTAAAATACCTTACGCCATTGGTTTTTATCCAATCATCTACCAATTTTTGTGCTTGTTTTATCGTCATTTTATTCTTTGTTTTTACTGTCAATAATAATGGTAACCGGACCGTCATTTATCAAATTTATTTTCATATCCACACCAAATGTTCCGCTTTTAATTGGTACAGAAAAATTATTTTTCAAACACGCTAAAAACAATTCATAAATAGGAATGGCAATTTCGGGTTTTGCGGCTTTTATATAAGAAGGACGATTGCCTTTTTTAGTACTCGCATGTAAAGTGAATTGCGAAACCACCAATAGTTCTCCGCCAATTTCTTGAACGGAAAGATTCATCACGCCATTGTCATCATTAAAAATGCGGAGTTTGCAAATTTTTTCACACAGCCAATTTATGTCTTCTTCATTATCAGAAACTTCAATTCCAACTAAAATCAACATTCCCTTTTTGATGCTCGCTGAAATTTTTTCATTAATTGTAACACTTGCTTCGGAAACGCGCTGAATAACAATTTTCATTTTGAAAAATTATTTTTTTGAAGTGTTTTGCTAATTATTCTATTAGCTACGAATGTACAATTATCGGATTAATTAACGACAAAATTTAGAATATTAATTAGCTTTGAAACCATTCCTAACTGACTAAAAGTTGAAAAAAACGAGAGGATTGTTCTCCGTCCTAATTGTTTTAAAATGAAACGATATTTATTGTGATTTAATTAGAATTTGTAAGTTTGGGTAATAAAAAAGCCCCTATTGAGGACAAGGGCAAACCTAATTGAGACGAATCTCACTACGGAATAAAATCCTTATTGTGATTTGCTTCGGGACAAATGTAAATTTAAATATGAAAACAAAAAAAATTCTTGGGCTTGACATCGGAATTAATTCAATTGGGGGGCATTAATTATTTTGCCCGAATCATTTAATGATTATGGAAATGAAATAATTGCTTTAGTTTTGGGGCAATTAAAATTCGCTTTATCTTGAAAACAGAAGAAAATGATCATGTTTTTTTAGAAGGACCTCATTCAAGAGGACAAGAAGGTTTATTTGTTATAAATGTATTTATCCAGTTTGTGAAAGGTTTTCGGAAATTTCATTTTCTTGGTCCTTGCGTTACGGTGTTTGGTTCAGCCCGTTTTACAAGCGAACATCCTTATTATAAAATGGCTCAAGAAATTGGAAATAAGCTTGCCGTTATGGGATTTACAGTTATGACAGGTGGTGGTCCCGGAATTATGGAAGCTGCTAACAAAGGTGCAAAAGAAGGAGGCGGAATATCTGTTGGATGTAATATTGTTTTACCTTCTGAACAAAAGCCAAATCCTTATTTAGATCATTGGGTGAGCATTAGTTTTTTCTTTGTAAGAAAAGTATTACTCACAAAATATTCTTTCGCATTTGTAGTAATGCCGGGTGGTTATGGAACGCTTGATGAATTTTTTGAATCTATCACACTTATTCAAACGCATAAAATGAAAAATTTCCCAGTGGTTCTTATGGGAAAAGAGTATCACCAAGAACTTTATTTACACATTCAAAAACTTGTAAAAGCTGGAACGATAAATGAACAAGATTTGGAGCTATTTCTTTTTACCGATAATATTGATGAAGCGATGAATCATATTAAAATAAATACAATGGAAAGATTCAAGCTTCATACTTGGCATAAATCAAAATGGTGGTTGGGCGAAAAAATGTTGCGAAAAAGCAAAAGCTGAAATTAATTTTCGGTGCAATTCAAATTGTGTTTTAATAAAATATTTATGTCATTGAAAAAAATTATTGTTTCCATTTTATTTCAAGTAGTTTTTTGCTTCAATGCGTTTTCACAACTAAACACCAATTCATATCTCACCGAAGCCAGAGCCGATATGGCGAATGAAAAATATTTTGATGCAATCCAAAAATTAGATATGTGCATCAGTGCAAAGCCTAATTTACAAGCCTATTTTTTTAGAGGCGTTTGCAAATATTACTTGAAAGATTATATAGGAGCGGAAGAAGATTTGAATGTGGCAGTTTCTATTTATGATCCTTTTCTTTCCGATGCTTTTCATTATAGAAGTTTTGTAAAATACCAATTAGGAGATTACGATAGCGCAATAAAAGACATCAATCAGCTTCTTTATACAGAAGTAAATAACCCTAAATTATATCTCGAAAGAGCATTCGATAAATTAGCTAATCAGGATTACAATGGTGCGATAAGTGATTGTAATAAAGCGGAAAAAATGCAATTTTCAACGGCTAACTTATATTTGTGTAAAGGCATGTCTGAAAATGCAATTAATAAGTTTGATAGTGCATTAATTAATTATTCTTTTGCGCTTAAATTTAATCCTAAAAACGTAGATGTTATTGTGCGTATTGGAAATACAGATGCGGATATGGGCAATTACAAAAAAGCAATTTTAAAATACAATGAAACATTGCAATTGGATTCGGCAAACACACTTGCCTATTTTAGTCGAGCTGAAGCTGAAATTAAATTAAATCAAAATGATTCGGCTATGAATGATTTAAGTGAAGTCATAAAATACGATTCAAAAAATGCGTTGGCTTATTTTGATCGAGCCATTTTAGAAATCAATAAAACAAAATATTCTGAAGCTCTTGCCGATTTTGACAAAGTATTGAAACTAAATCCTAAAAATATTCAAGCACTTTTCAATAGTGCAAAACTGAAAGCTACCATGAATGATTACGCAGGTGCTTTAGCTGATTATAATAAAACAATAGAATTGTTTCCCTACTTTATTGAAGCGTATTATGAAAGAGGAAAATTAAAAGAAACGATGCATGATGAAAGTGGTGCAAAAGCGGATTATAAACTTGCGAAAATGATGAGCGATGTTGACAAGTTCAAAGACAAAGAGGAGCGACAAAGAGATTCTACTGATTTGAATAAATTGCTGGCATTAAATACCAATTTCAACAGCAACGATCAAAAATTAATAGATACAACAAGTATTAATTTAATGCCTTTGTTTTATATTATCGTTAAAAAAAGCAATGGTGATGGAGCTATTCCTTTAGTGCTCAGAAACAGTAATCAAGAATATGCTGATTTATATTTAACAAATAAAAAAGCGATGACAGATACTTCACAAAATAATTTTAACGAATTAGGAGAAGATTCCGAAAGAACTATTACAGCGATTTTGCAGAACGCTATTCTGAAAACAAATATGCAGTTGTTTTATGATGCTAATAAAAATTACACCAAAATTATTGAGGAGCATCCCGATTGTGAAGCAGCGTATTTTGCGTTTGCCATTGATTTATGCAAGGAAGTAGATATGCTTAGTTTAATGAATGTGGGAGATGATTTTACTTCCATTAATAAAACGTATCGCGTTGTGAATGATCCTAAAATAGAAAAGTATCAAAATGCACTTGCTAATTTTAATAAAATAATTGAGAAAGAACCCGAATTTGCTTTTGCTTATTACGACAGAGCTTTTGTGAAATATAAACTGTCGGATATTAATGGTGCTATTCAGGATTATGACAAAGCTATAAAAATAGATCCCTCTTTTTCGGATGCTTATTACAATCGCGGCTTATTATATTTTTGCCTTATGGATAAAATTAGTGCTTGTCAGGATTTTAGTAAGGCAGGTGAATTAGGCATAAATAAAGCCTATTCATTAATAAAAATATGCTGTGGAAGCGGCAAATAAATTGACATTCACACAGCATATTTTAAATTTTCAAGATGCTTTTTTATCCGCTGCAGCTTTCGCAATTATCTGGATTATCTAAAGAGCAAGCAATTTCGGATTGACGTTGCAAAATCAATTCGTCCTCGTTGCCCAATATTTCAAGCGGTTTTTCAATTTCTTTTTCTACTGTAAATTTAATGGCATCAGCTGCTGCTTTTGTTCTTAAATAATACATTCCCGTTTTTAATCCTTTTTTCCAAGCATAAAAGTGCATCGAACTTAATTTCGCAAAATTCGGGCTTTGAATAAATAAGTTCAGTGATTGCGATTGACAAATATAAGCTCCTCTATCGGCAGCCATATTGATAATTGTTTTTTGAGAAATTTCCCAAACGGTTTTGTATAACTCTTTTATGTTTTGAGGAATTTCGTCCAATCCTTGAACAGAACCATTCGCAGAAATAATTTTACTTTTCAATTTGTCATTCCAAATACCCAACTTTACAAGGTCTTTCAGCAAATGTTTGTTTACGATTGCAAATTCACCAGACAAAACTCTTCGTGTATAAATGTTAGAAGTATAAGGTTCAAAACATTCGTTATTACCAAGTATTTGTGATGTAGAAGCAGTTGGCATTGGTGCAAGTAACAATGAATTACGCACACCAAATTTTTTCACTTCTTCTTTTAAAACGTCCCATTCCCAACGACTGCTTGGTGTAACTCCCCACATATCAAATTGAAAAATGCCTTGTGAAACAGGCGAGCCAGCATACGTTTCGTAAGCACCTTCCACTTTTGCTATGTCTTTAGAAGCTGTCATCGAAGCATAATAAATGGTTTCGAAAATTTCTTTATTGAGCTGTTGTGCTTCTTCCGAATCGAATGCCATTCGCATTAAAATAAAAGCATCCGCTAAACCTTGTACCCCAATTCCGATTGGACGATGGCGCATATTTGATCTGCGTGCTTCTGGAACCGGATAATAATTTCTGTCAATAATTTTATTTAGATTTTTTGTTATTACATACGTTACATCAAATAATTTTTGATGATCAAATTTACCTTCTTCTACAAATCTTGGCAAAGCAATAGAGGCTAAATTACAAACAGCAATTTCGTCAGGAGCAGTGTATTCTACAATTTCAGTACAAAGATTAGATGATTTGATGGTACCAAGATTTTTTTGATTTGATTTTTCGTTGCAAGCATCTTTGTAAAGTAAATAAGGATTACCTGTTTCTGTTTGTGCTTCAATTATTGCTGACCATAAATCACGTGCTTTTATTGTTTTTCTTGCACGATTTTCTTTTTCGTATTTTGTATAAAGTGCTTCAAATTTTTCGCCATAACAATCCGATAATCCAGGTGCTTCGTTCGGACAAAACAAACTCCATTCGCCTTCAGCTTCTACTCGTTTCATAAATAAATCCGGAATCCATAAAGCCGTAAATAAATCACGTGCTTTCGTTTCTTCTTTTCCGTGATTTTTACGCATATCTAAAAAATCAAAAATATCGGCATGCCAAGGTTCTAAATAAATAGCGAAACTTCCTTTGCGTTTTCCACCACCTTGATCCACATAACGAGCGGTATCATTAAATACGCGCAACATTGGAATAATGCCGTTTGAAGTTCCATTAGTTCCTCTGATGTACGATCCGGTTGCACGAACATTATGAATGCTCAAGCCAATTCCTCCGGCAGATTGTGAAATTTTAGCGCAATTTTTTAAGGTGTCGTAAATGCCGTCAATGCTATCTTCTTTTAAGGCTATTAAAAAGCAAGATGACATTTGTGGTTTGGGTGTTCCAGCATTAAACAAAGTTGGTGTTGCGTGTGTAAACCAGCGTTCGCTCATCAAATTATATGTTTCGATAGCGGCATCAATATCTTCTTTATGAATACCAATTGCAACGCGCATAATCAGGTGTTGTGGACGTTCAGCTACTTTTCCGTTTAGCTTTAATAAGTAACTTCTTTCTAATGTTTTAAATCCGAAATAATCGTACCCGAAATCTCTGTCGTAAATAATAGTAGAATCTAAAATATGTGCATTTTTCTTAATTATTTGATACACATCTTCTGCAATAAGTGGAGCTTGTTTTCCTGTTTTCGGATCCACATAATTGTAAAGTGCTTCTATTGTTTTTGAAAACGATTTACTGGTGTTTTTGTGCAAGTTAGAAACAGCGATACGCGATGCCAACAAAGCATAATCGGGATGTGTGGTAGTTAGTGATGCTGCAATTTCAGCAGCTAAATTGTCTAATTCTACAGTTGAAACGCCTTCATAAATACCTTCAATTACTTTCATAGCAACTGGAACCGGGTTCACGTGAACGGGATCTAATGCATAACAAAGTTTTTGAACTCGGGCTGTAATTTTGTCGAACTTAATCGACTCGCGGCTTCCATCTCTTTTTACTACGTACATATATTTTCGATATTTTTAAGTGTTAAATATTTTTTTTCAATGACAATTTTGTATTAAAAATCTTCGTCTAACTTGAAAACATTTTCTTCTTTTTTTCCCATTACACCTGATTTTTGATATTCAGCTACACGCTTCTCGAAAAAATTTGTTTTTCCTTGTAACGAAATCAATTCCATAAAATCAAATGGATTGGTGGTATTATATAATTTATTGCAACCTAATGAAATAAGTAAACGGTCAGCAACAAACTCAATGTATTGACACATCAAATCGGCATTCATTCCAATTAATCGAACCGGAATAGCATCGCGTACAAATTCTTTTTCAATTTCAACTGCATCGCGAATAATCTCGGTTACTTTTGATGTTGGTAATTTGTGTTTGAGTTGCGAATAAAGCAAGCAAGCAAAATCACAATGCAAACCTTCATCACGAGAAATAAGTTCGTTAGAGAAAGTTAATCCCGGCATTAAGCCGCGTTTTTTAAGCCAAAAAATAGAGCAAAAACTTCCTGAAAAAAAGATGCCTTCCACAGCCGCAAATGCAATTAATCGTTCAGCAAACGATTCGCTGTTAATCCATTTTAAAGCCCAAGTTGCTTTTCCGCCAACGCAAGGCAATGT
>DATLTG010000188.1:0-4286 GCA_035533735.1 Bacteroidia bacterium | reverse complement strand
ACGAATTATGATGATGATTTTAAAAATGTAAAAATAGTTTACGATAAAGATCATCTCCATCAAACACTTGGCGAAGTGCTTGCAAATGCTGACAAAAAACAAATCAGAATGGCGGAAACAGAAAAATATCCGCACGTTACTTTTTTCTTTTCTGGAGGCAGAGAAACAATTTTTGATGGCGAAAAAAGAATTTTAATTCCATCACCCAAAGTTGCTACGTATGATTTACAACCTGAAATGAGTGCCATTGAATTAAAAGATGCTTTGGTAAAAGAACTTCAAAAAGGCGAAGCGGATTTTATTTGTTTAAACTTCGCTAATGCAGATATGGTTGGACATACTGGTGTTTTTAAAGCCATTGTAAAAGCAGTTGAAACAGTTGATAAATGCACGCAAGAAGTAGTGGAAGCTGGAATAAAAAATAAGTATTCGTTTATCATAATTGCTGATCACGGAAATGCCGATTTTGCAGTTAATCCGGATGGAACGCCTAATACTGCACACAGTAAAAATTTAGTTCCTTGCATTTTGATAGATAATCAATATAAGGAAATTAAGAAAGGGAAATTAGCAGATATTGCACCAACTATTTTAAAATTAATGACTATTCCAATTCCTGCTGAAATGACGGGCGAAGTTTTAATATAAACCGAACACAGATAAGCTCATTTAAACCAAAACCTTTCTTTTAAAGTCGAATAACTCAGAAATAATTAAAAAAACGTACCTTAGCATCCTCTTTTTTTGAATGCTTTTTCGAATGAAAAAAAAATTCTTAGTAGCCGCTATTTTTTTCTGCTGTATAAATGCAGCTTTTGCAACGCATAACAGAGCTGGTGAAATTACGTTTACGCATGTTTCCGGACTTACTTATCAAGCTGTTGTAAATACTTATGCCAATACATGTGCTTTACCAGGAGGAGGATTTCCGCCCGATAGGGAAGAATTAACTATTTATTGGGGAGATGGAGACTCTTCTGTTATTTTTAGAACGAATGGACCAATTGGTTCAGATGGAATTCCGATAGGAGAACAACTTTGTAATTGTTCAAAACACAATCAATATACTGGACAACATACATATAACGGACCAGGCGTTTATACACTTAGCATGGAAGATCCGAACAGAAATGGTGGAATTGAAAATATTCCAAATTCAGTGAATGTTCCTTTTTATATTTATTCTGTTTTAACTATAAATCCTTTTTTAGGATACGATAATTCGCCTATACTTTTAAATCCACCAAGTTGTATTTCTGCCTGTGCGAACATTTGTTTTTATTACAATTGTAATGCTTATGATCCAGATGGAGATAGTTTGAGTTATAAATTAATTCCCTGCAAAGGACACGCAGGTGTAGATATTTTTGGATATACCTATCCACCAACTACTTCTACTTTTTCTATTGATAAGTATTCCGGTTTATTGGAATGGTGTAGCCCTTCGCCTTGCAGTAATCCATCTCCTTGCGAGTATAATGTAGCGATATTAATTTCAGAATTTCGGCATGGCACTTTTATTGGATCTGTTGAACGAGATATGCAAATAGATGTAACCCAAGACTGTATTGATAATTTACCACAAATTACGGCTCCAGATACCTGTGTAGTTGCTGGAACTTTGGTTAAAGTGCCAATCAAAGCGACTGATTCAGATGTTGGACAGTTAATAACTTTAAATGTTACAGGATATCCTTTTTCTCTTACACCACCTGCTACTTGGTCTTCTCCACCTGCTTCAAATCCAATAAATACTGTGTTTACTTGGCAAACAAATTGTACGGACGTGCGCACACAGCCTTATGTAATGTCTGTGCAAGCAACGGATAATTATACTCCTCCATTAAGCAATTTTCAATCATTTAACGTAACGGTTGTAGGTCCTGCTCCTACCGGTCTTACTGCAATTCCTCTTGGTTCGAGTATAAAATTAACATGGAACGCAAGTACTTGTCCGCAAGTTATAGGTTACAATATTTACAGAAGAGATAGTTGTTCTACTTGGCAACATGGTCCTTGCGAAGTGGGCGTTCCTTCATATACAGGATATACGCTTATTGCAACCGTAACCGGAATAAACAATACTACTTACATCGACAACAATAATGGCTCTGGTTTAGTTCATGGCGTTCAATACAGCTATATTGTAGATGCTAATTATCCGCCACCTGATGCTGCAGTAAGTTACGCATCTAATCAAGTATGTTTGGAATTAACACAAGATGTTCCTATTATCACAAATGTTTCTGTGGATACAACTGATTTTGCAGTTGGAAAAATATTGATAAAATGGATTAAGCCGCTTGCTGATAGTGCAGATTTAGATACAATTACAAATCCAGGACCTTATTCATTTGTATTGATGCGCGGACAAGGTTTTTCGCCAAGTTCATTTACCGCCATTAAAACATTTACAAGTACTTATTTTGCTGATTGGAATGACATCACTTATACCGATACATTATTAGATACGCAAGATAATCCTTATACATATCGCATTGATTTTTCAGCCGGTGGCGGAACTAATTTCATCGGTTCTACAAGTACAGCTTCTTCTATCTTTTTAACATCTAAACCTGCCAGTCGAAAAGTAAATTTGAGCTGGTCGGAGCATGTTCCTTGGACAAATTATCAATACCAAATTTTAAAACAAAATCCGATTACGAAAATATATTCGCTTATCGCAACAACTACTTTACAGCATTACACAGACAGTTTGTATTTGAAAAACGATTCAAACTATTGCTATAAAATTCAGAGTATTGGAGCATATTCGTTAGCTTCTATTCCGCATCCTCTTTATAATTTTTCAGAAAAAAGATGCGAAACACCTATTGACACCGTTCCTCCTTGTCCGCCAAAATTAGTAGCAACAGCCGATTGTAATCTTTCGCAAAACACGTTGGTTTGGACAAATCCAAATAATTCGTGTTGCACCGATGCGAAGTATTATACTATTTATTTTACACCTGTTGAAAACACGCCTTTCCAAGTTTTAACAACCATAAATAATCTTTCGGATACTACTTATGTGCAAAATAATTTAGCTTCTTTAGCAGGATGTTATGCAGTAACAGCAACTGATTCCACCGGAAATCAAAGTGCTTTCAGTAATATTGTATGTGTAGATAATTGTCCGCAATACCAATTGCCAAATGTTTTTACTCCCGACAATGATGGCAAAAACGATTTTTATATTCCTATTCCTCCCGTAAAATATATTAAAGATATAGACATTAAAATTTATAATCGTTGGGGAGAAATTGTTTTTGAAACATCAGATCCAGCTATTAAATGGGATGGAACCAATCAGAGCGATAAAAAGAAGTGTGCGGAAGGGACCTATTTTTATATATGTACTGTAAATGAAATTCGTGTAAGTGGTATAAAACCTGTTGTTTTAAAAGGATTTATAGAATTATTACGAAACAAAAATGGAGGTACCGGACAATAAATGTTTAGTGGCATCATAGAAACTACCGGCATTATTACTGCGCTAAAAAGCGAAAAAAATAATTTAAACATTACCGTTTCAGCCCCTTTTACTTCTGAATTAAAAATTGATCAAAGCGTTGCGCATAATGGTGTTTGCTTAACTGTTGTGAAAAAGAAAAAATCGGAATATACTGTTACTGCAATTGAAGAAACACTTTTAAAAACAAATCTCAGCTCTTTAAAAAAAGGCGATTCTATAAATTTAGAGCGATGTTTAAAAGTAGGCGATCGTTTAGATGGACATATTGTTCAAGGACACGTAGATCAAACTGCTAAATGCATTGAAAAAAAAATTTTGAAAGGCAGCCATATTTTTCGATTTCAATTTAGTGACCCGAAAAAAGCAATTGTGGTTGAAAAAGGTTCTATTTGTATAAATGGTGTCAGTCTTACTGTTGTGGACGCTTCAAAAAATAATTTTTCAGTTGCCATTATTCCATATACATTCGAACATACTACATTTAAAACTTTAAAAAAAGGCGATTTCGTAAATATTGAATTTGATATTCTCGGAAAATACATTGCGAAACTCAGTAATGTGAACAAATAATATTCCTCAACTAATTTGCTTTTCTGTTTTTTTGTTCCTAAATTTCCGAACTAATTTATTTATTAACAATGCTCTTTTAGGCAAAAAAACTTGAAGTATATAGTGAAGTTGTTTAAAGTTGCCGTAGTAAAATGACAGTAAAAGCCAATATATTCAATGATTTCCAGTGAATTTTATTTGTTTCAAAACGTACTAAAATAGCTTTGAATGCATCTAGCCAAGCATTTGTTCTTTCCACAAC
>DATLTG010000187.1:0-5448 GCA_035533735.1 Bacteroidia bacterium | reverse complement strand
ATTCCATGAACGTCCGTTGGTGCCAGCAGTACTGCTACTTTTATGGGTAACTTCGTTGCTGGAAATTTGAGTAGTTGCATCAGAACTTGCAATGGTTCCTGCTGAAACGCCAGCATTAAATCCAAATTTACTTCTTCCTGTATAAGTGGCAGTGCAAGTAATTAAATATTGTTGTCCGGCAATATAACCAGCAGCTGGAATGTTAGAAGTTATCCAACCAGTTTTTGTACCAAGCGAATATGAACTGTGGCAACCGGATATATCACAAGTAGTACCACCATCAGCAGGAGATCCAGTAGCTCCAACAACTCCTGCGGAATATGAATAACCATAATTTGTATTGTAGTCAGATATAAATACAATAAGAATTGCTGTAACAACAAAAAGTCCGGCAAGTAAAATTTTCCTTTTCATAATTCAATCTATATAAAACCATAAGAGATTATTGGTAAAAGGGCTAAAGTTAAAAAAATAATTTTGGAGAGATTTTGGATTTTTAAATTTTTTTTTAAAAAACGCATATAAATTTTTTTTCCTCATTCGATTAATTACATTTGCTTCATTAAACTAATAAGATCTCGTCATGAAATTGAAAAACAAAATTATATTATTTTTAGGTGTGTTGAGTATAGTGGTGATTAATTCCTGTGTAAAAGACAAAGGTCCTGTGCCAACAACGCAAACAACACTTTCTTCAAGCTGTGATACAATCGGGGTTACTTATACCAATTCAATCAGTTTGATTATGACTACCTATTGTAATTCTGGAGGAAATTGCCATTCAAATACAAATGGATTTGCGCCCTATAATTATACTACTTATGCTGGAGTTTTCGCTAATATGAATACTGGAACAAATGGTATTTATTACAGGGTTTTTATAGAACCCACAACAAGTTCTTTGCACATGCCAAGTTCAGCATCAACAGGACCAACCTCGCTTACTGCTTGCGATGCAGCTAAATTAAAAGCTTGGATTGATGCAGGTGGACCGCAATAAATATTGAAAAATTATTTTCCGTAGTCTTTTTCGTGAACTAATTTTCCGGTTTCATCAAAATATTTCCAATCTCCGGTTTGTTTGCCTTTTGTGTAAAAACCGGTGTATTCAATTTTCCCATTTTCATACCAAATAGTTGATTTTCCATCTGGTAAATCATCGGTGTAAAAATTTTCACTCCAAGGTTTTCCAGAACTGTACCAAGAATCCCATTGTCCTACTTTTTTACCATTTATATAGGCACCTTTTTTCAGGATAATGCCATTGTTATATTTTTCTGTAAATATTCCATTTTTTAATGAAGTGTCAATTTTTACACGAGCTATTTGCGTTTGCGGAACATTAGCACTATCGGTTGCAACTGTATCTTGTTGCGTAGCCGAATGGCAAGCTGGTAAAAAGGCAATTGCTCCCAATAAAAAAGCTGCAAAAGCAATTTCTGAAATGGGACTTAAAATTTTATTTTTCATAGGTAGAAATTTTTTGTTTTATGTTTAAAAAATTATTTTTTTCGTTCGGTTGTATAACATACTAATTGTTCTAATGATTGTCGTGCAGCATTGTTTTCAAAGCTTTTTAGAATCTCCAACGCTTTGTCTTTGTACTCGTTCATTTTTTTTGTAGCATATTCAATCCCTCCATTTTTCAGTACAAAATTAATTACTTCTGTTACTTTTTCAGGATTGTTATTATTGTTTTTTACTAAAGCGATTATTTTTCTTTTTTCATTCCAGGAAACTTTGCTGAGCGCATATATTAAAGGCAATGTCATTTTTTTTTCTTTGATGTCAATGCCTGTCGGTTTCCCAATTTTTTCAGAACCATAATCGAACAAATCATCTTTTATCTGAAAAGCAATTCCGGTAAGTTCTCCAAAATCCTTCATCTTTTTGATAATTGTAGTATCGTTTGTAGCAGAAGCTGCGCCACACGAACAACAAGAAGCAATTAAGGAAGCCGTTTTTTTGCGTATGATATCGAAATAAACACTTTCTTCAATATCTAATTTTCGGGCTTTTTCAATCTGAAGTAATTCTCCTTCGCTCATTTCTCGAACAGCATCCGACACAATTTTCAATAAATGGAAATCATTGTTTTCAACCGATAAAAGTAATCCTCTCGATAGCAAATAATCGCCCACTAATACTGCAATTTTATTTTTCCAAAGCGCATTAATCGAAAAAAATCCGCGCCTTTCGTTTGAATCATCTACCACATCATCGTGAACCAATGTGGCTGTATGTAATAGTTCAATCAGCGCAGCAGCGCGATAAGTACTATCGTTGGTAACGCCACAAAGTTTGGCAGATAAAAAAACAAACATCGGACGAATTTGTTTTCCTTTTCTTTTTACAATATAATGGGTAATTTTATCAAGTAGCGGAACGGAGCTTTTCATAGATAAGGAGAACCGAGGCTCAAACTCCTCCATTTCTTTCAGAATGGGCGCTTTAATTGTATCTATGGAAAGCATTTTTTCTATTTCGGAATGAGGTCAAAGGTAAAAAAATTACACAAATACATCTTTTCCAAATTGTTGCGGAATCGTTTCAAAAAAATAATTTTTTTGTTTGCAATATTCGATGAAACGCGGAAGTGCGAATAACATATTTTTTTTGGCTTTTATGCTGTCGTGAAACAAAACGATGGAACCTGAACGTGTATGTTTGATGGTGTTTTCTAAACATTTTTCGGGAGCTATTTTTTGATTGTAATCTCCGCTTAACACATCCCACATAATAATCGAATACTTATTTTGAAGTTGCTTGCTTTGCGATTTTTTTATTTTTCCGTAAGGCGGACGAAATAACTGCGAAGGTACAACATCCGCACATTTTTTTACATTGTTGAAATACAATTCGTCTGTTGTTTTCCATCCATTTAAATGATTGAATGTGTGATTTCCTATTGTATGTTTTTCAGCAATAATTTGTTGTAATAATTCAGGATGTTTTTGGGCATTTTCGCCAACGCAAAAAAAAGTTGCTTTTACGTTTTCTTTTTTCAAAATAGCCAAAACGGCTGGCGTAACTTCAGGAACAGGACCATCATCAAAGGTTAAAAAAATTTTTTTTTCGGCAAAAGAAAACCTCCATACTAACTGCTTGTAAAATTTACGCAATAAGTATGGAGGTTGAACAGAATACATTTTTTTAGGATGAAGGAGGAATGAATCCTTGTTGTAATTTCGTCAGCCTATCTTGAAATTGTTTTTCCAAGGTAGTGTCTTTGAAAGTTTTTGTAATATAAACCATTCGTTCCAACATATCTTGTGCTTGTTCAATTTCACGTTTGTACGATGCCATTTCGTTTTTATCAACTGAATAATAATATTTCAAATCGCCTTCGTATAAATCGAATAAACGTTTTGCAATTACAGCGCCTTTAGCTTGTGCTCCAGCTTGGTAATAATCGTAAACGATAGAGAACATGGTGCCATCATAAGCTACGTTTACTTCCGGCATTTCATACATACATTTATCCAACACTTTAATAGCAGAATCTTTTTTATTTTCGAGTAAAAGAGCTTGTGCAAGTGTTCCCATTTGTATTCTTAAATCGGTCGTCATTCTACGAATGTTCTCATCCAAATAAACACCTGGAGTATTCATTCCGCCCCATTTGAATTTGTTCATTACGTTATCGTACATAAGTTTTGTGTTTACATAACTTCCCAACTGTTGCATTTCCTCCGTAGTTGATTTAAAAGGAACTAAACGATATGCCAAACCTTCTAATTGGAAATAACCTTGTAATCCTAAATACGCATCAGGACCAGTAGTTACGGCAAAATAAATTGGACGTTTCCAATCGTTTTGTGCCAATAAATCAAGCACCATTAAATCACTTTTTCCCAGATAACTTTTCTTTAATTTCCAATCAATAGCGGGAATAATTCTATTCACTAAAGCTGTATCCGATTTATCAACAGTGCCATTTGCTAAAACCGTTTGTTTATCCACCGGAATTTCTAAATTTTGAGTTGGTAAATAATTAAGGTATTTGCCGGATTGCGCTTGCACTTGATTTTTCTCATCATCACTTTTAATAAATGTAATTATTTGTTTAAGAGGAATATAACCTTTAATTTTTTGAGGTTCATAAAATGGAGTATAATCGCGCGTACCTTGTCTGTATTGTTCTTCAGTAAGTGAAAAAGGAACCGCATCTGATTGGTATGCTTTGCGTTTCATTTGGTCAATGTACCAATCGGTATTAAGTAAACTAAGATTACAAACACGCACATCCGTTCTCACTCCTTCCACTTCTTGCACGTACCAAAGTGGAAATGTATCATTATCTCCATTAGTAAACAGAATGGCATCGGGTGCGCAAGATTGCAAATAATCAATCGCTAAATCGCGACAAGTATAACGACCTGAACGATCGTGATCGTCCCAATTTTCATGCGCCATTACAGCAGGAACTGCCAATAAACAAACCGCAGTAACAGCAATGGCAGCCATTTTTTCGGAACTAAATTTCTTAGAAACCCAGTCGAAAATAGCTAATGCGCCCAGCCCAATCCATATCGCAAAAGCATAGAACGAGCCGACAAAGGCGTAATCTCTTTCTCTTGGCTGGAGCGGATATTGATTCAGATAAACAACAATGGCAATGCCTGTAAAAAACCAAAATAGCAACACAACCAAGGCATCGTTTTGATCTTTCTTGAATTGAAAAAACATTCCGAGAAGTCCTAAAATTAAAGGCAATGCAAAATATTTATTTCGTCCTCTATTATTCTCGATATTGTAAGGCAAATTTTGCTGAGAACCTAATCTGGCTTCATCTAAAAAAGGAATTCCGGTAATCCAATTTCCATGCAAATCATTTCCAACACCTTCTACATCATCTTGCCTGCCCGAAAAATTCCACATAAAATAACGGAAGTACATAAAATTAATTTGGTAATTACGCATGTACGTCATGTTCTCAAAAAAAGTAGGCTTTATAATTACCTGCTTATTACCTTGACCATCGGTATATATTTTACGTTCACCGGTAACGTCTCCCCAATCTTTATAGGCTTGAATATGATCTGGTTGTTGATCCCACATTCTTGGAAAAAGGGTGCAAAATGCTGGATCGTAATTTGGTTCAGAACCTTTTCTATCGTCTGAAATAACATAATGTCCTGCTTTGGTATCTTTCACATACAAAGGCGAACCATCTAAATAAGGTTTTTCAACATCTAATGGAGAATTGTAATAAGGTCCGTACAAAAGAGGCCAACTGCCATATTGTTCACGACCTAAATAAGCACCCAAATTAATAGCATTGTCTGGATTATTTTCATCTAAAGGAGGATTTGCACGTGAACGAACGACCAATACTAAAAAAGAAGAATAACCAATAAGTAACATCGTAAAACAAAGAATGGCAGTATTGAGAATCGGTTTGTTTTTTTTGTGCGAGTAAATTATTCCGAAAACAATGGCACCAAT
>DATLTG010000186.1:0-3214 GCA_035533735.1 Bacteroidia bacterium | reverse complement strand
TTTGGTGCCCAATCCGAGTTTTGAAGAATTAACAAGTTGTCCATTTGAAGTTTCAGTAGATTCTACAGGCATCGCAAAAGCAAAATATTGGTTTACTACCGATAAAAAAAATTCTCCAGATCTTTTAAATGAATGTAATAGAAACATTTATGGCGTTTCGGTACCCGGTACTCAAAATCTTTGGGCTAAAACCGGAAAAGGATATGCGGGTATTGCAAGTGCGTCAGAACACTTGGAAATTAAATTAAAAAGTCCGCTTGTTAAAAATAAAACGTATCGCGTACAAATGTATGTCAGTAATCTGGTGAATGCAAAGTCGGCTCTTTCTTATACTTCCAACATTAGTTTTTGTTTTTCGAATAATTTAATTTCTAAAAAAGATATTGAGGATTCGTTAATAAACAGAAATACGATAGGTATTGTAAAAAATAATAGTGATTACAATCATTCAAAATGGAAATTATTTTCTGCTGATTATAAAGCAAGTGGTGGAGAAATTTATTTTGCATTTGGAGGTTTTATTAATCTGAATGTGTTAGAAAAAATGCTCGAAAAACACATAATATCTCCATATTATTATATTGATGATGTTTCAGTAAAAGAAATTGATTCCACTGTTTCAACTGCACCGCGTTTAGCTTTTCAAGGCAAACTTGTTATTGGACAAAAATTGGAATTGAAAAATATTTTTTTTGAAACCTCAAAAGCAAATTTGCTTTCTACTTCCGATAATGAACTTGATAAATTAGCAAAAGCAATGCAAAATAATCTTTCGGTTTCACTAAACATTTTCGGATATACAGATAATACCGGAAATGAAACGAGCAATATTGAACTCTCAACAAAAAGAGCGGAAGCTGTACGTAATTATTTAGTTAAAAAAGGTATTGATTCGAAACGCTTAAATTGCAAAGGTTTTGGAAGTACTAATCCTGTAGCAGATAATAAAACGGAAAAAGGCAGAAAAAATAATAGACGTGTAGAAATTGAAGTTAAATAAATTCACCAATTTTTTACCAACCCGAAGCGAGCACATCTACCAAGTGCATCATTTTGATATTCTTATTTTGCTTTTTGGAGATGCCATCTAAGTGCATTAAACAAGAAGTGTCCGTTGAAATAAGATATTCAGCGCCTGTTTCCAACACGTTTGTCATTTTATCATTTCCCATTCCTACAGCAATCGGTTCCATTTTTGTAGAAAAAGAACCGCCAAAACCGCAGCAAACATCCGTGTCTTTCATTTCGCGAAGTTCCAACCCTTTTACTTTTTCGAGCAAAACTCTTGGTTCGCGTTTAATACCGTATTCGCGCAAAGCTGCGCAAGAATCGTGATACGTTGCAACGCCATTTAGTTCAGCACCGAGATTGACGATTTTAAGAATGTTCACCATAAAATCGCTGAACTCAAAAATATTTTTTTGAATTTGTTTGTACTCGTTATGCAAAGCGGAATTGTGAAACATATCGGGATAATAATTTTTTATCATGCCAACGCAAGAAGCCGAAGGACAAACAATGTAGCGATCGTTTTGAAATTCGCGAATAAATTTTTCGCCTACTTCTTTGCAATTGTCGAAATAACCTGCGTTAAATGCCGGTTGTCCGCAGCAAGTTTGTTCAGGATTGTAGTTGACACCACAACCTACTTTTTCTAAAATCTTCACCATATTAAATCCAGTATCCGGATAAATTTGGTCGATGTAACATGGAATAAAAATATCTACAATCATTGCTTAATTTTCAAAAAAATATTTCAAAAATAAAATTTTGTTTACAAAGTACTTTCTAATTGTTTTACTTTCGGAACACGAATTAATAAAAGTAAACCAACCACAAAAATAATAACTAATGACACAACAGCATTTCTCATATCGCTGGTAATTTGTGTAATGCTTGCAAACAAGGCAGTTCCGAGTACAATGCCCACTTTTTCACAGACATCAAAAAAGCTAAAAAACGAAGCGTGATCCAACGTTTCCGGCAACATTTTTGAATACGTAGAACGCGACAAAGATTGAATGCCACCCATAACCAAACCAACTACTCCGGCAAGTATATAAAATTGTGTAGCAGTGGTAGTAAAATACGCTCCAATACACAATAAAATCCATATCACCACAGCTATTTTTAAAGTGGCAATATTGCCGATTAGTTTTGACAAATAAGAAAATAAATACGAACCTGCGATAGCAACAAATTGAATAACGAGAATGGTAATAATGAGTTGTCCGCTTTCTAATTTAAGTGTGTCGCTTCCGAATAAAGTAGCCACCATCATTATTGTTTGAACGCCCATACTGTAAACAAAAAATGCGGCTAAAAATCGCGTTAAGCGCGTGGTGTGTTTTAATTGATGCCACACTTTTACTAATTCTTGATAACCGCGAAACAAATAATTTCCTTCCGGTTTTCGGTTGGTAGGATTACTTGGAACATAGAAAAAAGTAATTTGCGCAAAAGCAATCCACCAAATACCAACCGCCAAAAAGCCCAAACGAGAGGCGATTCCGGCAAATGAATCTTTGGCTTGTTGAAAAGCAACCGATTGTAACATAGCAGGATGTTGCGCCAAAATTTCTTTCATTTTTGTATTCACATCAAAAAAATATTGCGGATATAAAACCACAATTAAATTTAAGATAAGTAAAATAGAACTGCCGATATATCCCATTGCAAAGCCTTTTGCGCTTACACGATCTTGATTTTCTTCGGTAGCAATTTCAGGAAGATAGGCGTTGTAAAAAACGATACTTCCCGAATAACCAATGCACGCTAAAATAATTAAAACGATGCCTAACGAAAGGTTTTGACTGGTAAAAAAATACATCAACGAACAAGAAGCGGCACCGAGATAACAAAAAAATTGCATGAATTTTTTCTTGCTTCCGCTGTAATCGGCAATACCCGAAAGTAATGGCGAAAGTATGGCTATTACTAAATAAGCAAAGGAAAGTGCGTAAGTTAAAAGAGCCGAATTATTAAAATTTATTCCGAGAAAACGTACTATGCTGGATGTTTTTGATGAGGTAACCGCCAAGTAATAAATAGGAAATGTAGTGGAAGTAATTACGAGTGGATAAACGGAATTTGCCCAATCGTAAAACGCCCAAGCGGTAATTATTTTTTTGTTGTCTTTTTCCATTCAAAAACAGTTGTTTAAAACCTAAATTCTTTTACTGTATCTACAAAACATTTTACCTTATCTTTTTCA
>DATLTG010000185.1:0-2495 GCA_035533735.1 Bacteroidia bacterium | reverse complement strand
AACGAAACAGCTAAATTATTTTTCAGCAATTGATTATTAGGATTAATCTTCAATCCCTTTTCTCCAGCTTCAATGGCTTTGTTCCACTGTTTTAGCATATTGTAAGCACTGCAAATATTGTTGTATGCCAAATCGTAATTTGGATTTAGAGCTAAAGCTTTATCGGCAGCATCAATGCAAAGTTGATAATTGCCCAACAGATAATATTGCAAACTTAAATTGACGTAATTTTCTGGTGTTGCCTGTTGTTTAACAGCATCCAAAGCCATTTGCAAATTAGATTTTGAAGTATTGTTTGCAGCCAAATTATTATATGTAGTTAATTGTTTATACAACTGATTCATTCCTATATGATCGGGACTAAGTGCCAAACCTTGTTTTAGAATAACTAATGCGTCAGGTGTTCGGTTATGTTCGGCTAAAAAATTTCCGTAATAATAATATGCTTCCGGATTTTTTGGATCACAAAGTAAAGCTTGTTTAAAATTACTTTCTGCTTCTTGAATTTGATTTTGCACATTTTTCAAAACACCCAAATTAATATAGATGTAAGAATATCGGGGCCATAATGAACGAGCTTTATTGAAACTGTAATTTGCTCCCGAAAAATCTCCGTTTGCCATTTGCGCGTCTCCATAATTCATCCAACCTCTACCATTATTTGGACTTTTTATGGTTACATCTTTCCATAAAGTAGTTGGACTACTCCAAACTTGGTTGCGATGATGTGTGCCATAAGCGTGTGCTATCAATAAAAAAGATAGGCATCCAATAAAAAATATTTTTTTGAACACATTAGTTTGAATTACGTTTTCGTATTTCTTAATCAGTAATCCAATGCTCCACGAAAAAGCAATAAACAATCCGAGATATGGAAAAAAAGTACGGTGATCATTCAACACTTCTGCAAGCGGAACAACAGTTGAAGTAGGAATTAGTGCAACAAAAAACCATATTATACCAAAAGCAATAGGGCGTGTTTTTTCGGTTTTAGATGTATAAATGGCAATAAAAATTAATCCTAAAATAAAGAATATTCCAGCTAAAAAACGGTCGTCAAAAACACTTGGAATAATTGTCCAATCGGTATCTGCGGACAAATTAACAGGCAATATAAAATCGTTGAAATAATGTACAATTACAAAAGCTTGTGTAATGAGATATTTAAACCAATTTCCACCTCCAAAATTTACCGTTGGCGGAAGCATTTTTTCGTAAAAAGCAAACAAAATCACACCAAGTACAAATGCAGGAAGTGTTTCGAGAAATGAAGAAATAACTTTTCTAAAATTTTCCTTTTGAAAAAGATGTGAAAGCGCAATTTTTTTCTCGAAAAGCAAAATGTAAAAAAACAGTAAGGGAGCAAACATAATAGTTGGCTCTTTAACTGAAAAACCAATGATTACAGGTAATAAATACAAATATTTTTTTCGCCAAGCAGGTTTATAAATATAAATAATAAAAGCCAACACAACCATCAAAGTAGAAAACAAATCGTCTCTGGAAATAATGTAATTAATGGTTTCGGCATTGGCAGTATGTACCCAAAACCAAGCAACTGCATAAAAAGCAATGAATTTATTGAGTTTATTTTCATTTGCATTATTGAAAATACTGAGAATAAAAAAATAAAATAAAATGCCCAACACAATAAAAGTGCAGAAAATATGACAATGAAAATAAAAAGCGATTGGACGATTTTGTCCGCCCAACCAAACATCTATCGCATTTAGCGTTGTAAGTCCGGGACGATACGTTTGATTAGCCGGCAAAGTGCTAAACGTAGTTGCATCTGTAAAAAAATGAGATATGTTTTTAAGCGATAAAATGGCACTATTATTTACAATAGTATGCTCATCATCAAATTCAAAAGGATTTTTGAAATGATTGAAATAGGTTAAAAAAACAAGTCCTATCAGTAGTATCCAAGCACCTGTCCAAAAATATTTATTTTTATTCATAAAATTTAAATGCCTAAATTTTAAAAAAGATTCAATACCTAAAAAGTAAATTTATATTTTTTTTAAAATGCTTCTGCAATATTAAAATAAAAAACTCCTTTATCCTGAGCTGTAAATCCGTAATCTAAACGCATATTTAGTTTTTCTGATTTGCTTATTGCGTAACGAATGCCGCCTCCGGCAGAATATTTCAGTTGATTAAAAGCCATTTCCGATATTGTTTTGCTTACTTCTCCAACACCGAAAAAACCAACAACTCCAAAGTGCCACCAAACAGGAATTCGGTATTCTGCTTGACCGGCAGCCATATCGTTATCTTTAAAACGACCTTCGTAAAAACCTCGCATCATATCAGAACCACCCAAAGAAGCCAAACTTCGGATAGGCACATCTCCATTATTGACATTGCAAATTATTTGTCCAGCTAATATTTGGTTTTTATATATTTTCAGAAACTTACGCATATCCAATAAATAATTTGCATAATTAAATGTACTGCCCAAAACGTTTCCAAATACGGTATAACTCATTTGT
>DATLTG010000184.1:0-14789 GCA_035533735.1 Bacteroidia bacterium | reverse complement strand
GCTAATACAAGTTGATCTAAAAATTCATTATCAGTCTTTTTATTAAGCTCTTTTATTGCCTCAAAATTTTTTAAGTCATAAAAGCATTTTGTTAAATAATAGCAGCGCCAAGTGCTTAAATCATTTTCTATTTTCAATCTTATAACCACACCATTCCCATCTTTTCCGTGAAGCTTCCAAAGTAAATGTTTCTTTTTTTTGGGCTCTTCATTTAAAATTTCAGATGAAGAGCACATTGAAAAAGAATATAATTGTTCTTTACCTACGTTCTCTTTTTCAAGAACCTTGAAAGACAACTCTCTTTGAGCGTAATCAAGCTCAAATTTATCATCCATATTCAATAAATTATAGAGTCTTAAATGACGTGAATTTAAAATCTCAAAAAGAGAATCAATAGACGTGAAATGAATAAAATCTTTCTCCTTATCATAATAAAATGGAGTGTTTATAAGTTTATCATTTTCTTCTGGTATTGCCCAATATTTATATGTAAAAATGCCTTTTTCGTAATGTTCTTCATCTTTAAATCCAGTTTGACGGCCAACATATCCAAGCTTTTTTATTTTGCCAATTAATTCTTCATCCATATTAGTTAGAACTTACTTGTTCCGAAAAATTATTTTTTTGACAATCTTTCTTCCATTCATAAATAAACAGTGCGCTAACGCTGATGTATTCCAAAATCAACAATATAAAATTATCGTGCGGAGGATAATACAAATACGAAACATACGTGAACAAAGCAAAAACAGACCACACAAAAACAAAACGAAAAGGGATAAAAACGCTTAACGCCAAAAGCAAAATAAAATCAGCCGGCTTTATTGCCGAAGATAAAACCAAACAAATTACAAATCCGAAAAAAATATTTTTCACCAAAGTAATCGGACTTTTTCCTTCCACATTAAAGGCATAAAAAACAAGTGCTAAAGTGGCAATTTCAAAAAGCAATAATCCCGTTTGATAAGACAATATTTCTTTTATTAACAAGGTTTCTATGCTGTTTGTTATTATAAACAAAACGCTATTAAATTCGGGAGTTGCAAAATAGCCAGTTGCGTTGGAAATAAGCAAATGAATTAATTTTCCGTCCATTAAAAATGGCAGAAATAAAATCGTTAAAAACGCTAAACAAGAAACGAGGTAAAAAAATATTCTTTTGAAATCGAGTTTTGGTAAAATAAAAAGCAATGGCATTAAATAAATTAAATCGCAGGAAGCTGCAAAAGCCAATAATAATGCCGATAAAAATATTTTTTCGCGCAGTAAAAAATAAATGGCAGCCATCAAAAAAAAGACCGGAATTATTTCTACATGAACGTTGGTATATAATTCGAAAATCACCAATGGATTGAGTAAATACCAGAAAATATTTTTTTCGGCAATTTCAAAAAGGCGAAGAATTTTCAGCATTATAAATACACTTCCCAATTCTGCTATTGCAATTAATAAGCGCAGAAAAATTATTTCTTGCTGCATATTCATTCCAAAAATACGATTACAAAATGTAAAAATATATTGCAAAAATGGCCCGTAATGCGTGTAATTATTGGGCGAATTCAATAAAGAAAAAAACGCATAATTCACTCCAGCTTGCACCGAATGAGTATTATCTACAAGATAACTTGGAATATAAATGAAGGGATTTACTCCATGCAAAAACAATTTTCCATCCCACACAAAACGAACAATATCACTTGAAAAATAAGGTGAAATAAAGCAACAGATAATCCGAAGTGCAATAGCTAAAACAATGCCGTACGAAAAATAATTTTTTGAAAAAATATTTTTCAACTGCATGATTTAATTATTTTTTTTTCGCTGATTGGTAATGCCATCAATGTTCATTGGAATGAAAAAAAACTCTACCGCATTGCGGTGAGAAACAGAAACGTGGCGGGCATAACTATTTAAGCTGCGATGAAAAGCTTCTGCATAATCTTCTCCCAATTTTGGTAATATTTTATTGATGTGATTTAATTTTTCGCGCAAAATAATTCCTCGTTCTTCGCTTCCTTTGGGTAATTTTTTATCAAAATCTTCTATCTTTTCCGCGAACGTTTTTTCCACTTCTTTGTAATATTCGTGCAAAGCTGGATCGGATGTAAAAGTGCGTAAGTGCGCCAATTTTATTGCATCTGCTTTTTCTTCTTCAAAAATTTCCGAATCGGAACTGGCTGCTAATAAAGATACAAATATTGTTGCGTTGAGTAGCAAATCAAGCTCTTCAGGTGTTAATTTTTTAAATTTGTGAACCATTTTAAAATTGAATTTATATAGTGTTTTTTTATTTTAATTGATTTTTAAAAATTCCAACACAAAGATATTATATTCGTGTTAAGGCAATACCTTTTAAGTATTTTTAACTTAAATTATTCTTGATTTTTCTTTTTTACCATTGTTAAAATGGTAGCAATAGCAACCGTTTCATTCGTTTCGTCATATACATCCACCAAAAATTTTACAATTCCTTTGGCAACATCTTCAGGAGTTTTTTTCTCTTGATCCGTTTTTTCTTTTACTGTAAGCCTCACCCCAACTGTCATTCCCGGATATACTGGTTTTGTAAATCGGCATTCATCCAAGCCATAATTAAGTAATACCGGACCTTTTTTAGCATCCACAAATAATCCGGCTGCAGCCGATAAAATAAAATAGCCATGCGCCACACGACCAGTAAATATAGTTCCTTCCAAAGATGTAGCATCTGTATGCGCATAAAAATGATCCCAACTTACGTTGGAAAAATTTACAATATCTGCTTCGGTAATAGTGCGTTTGGCGGTAATAAGTGTTTCGCCAATTTCTAATTCTTCGAAATGTTTTTTAAACGGATGAATATCTTTTTCAATGTATTTTCCTCCGTATTGATAGTTATTTAAAATGGAACTGATTGTTGTCGGAGAACCTTGAATAGCGGTGCGTTGCAAATAATGAAATACGCCACGTTTTCCGCCCATTTCTTCTCCGCCTCCCGCTCTTCCCGGACCTCCGTGAACTAACAAAGGCATTGGAGAACCATGACCGGTGCTTTCTTTCGCACAATCGCTGTTTAACACTAAAATTCTTCCGTGCATAAATGCAGCTCCCAAAACGTATTCTTTCGCAATTTTATCATCAGCAGTTATAATGGAACTAACCAAAGAACCTTTCCCCATTTTTGCCAACTCAATCGCCTCTTCGGTATTTTTGTAAGGCATAATAGTACTTACCGGACCGAAGGCTTCGATGCTGTGGCAATCGGTATTTTTAAACGGATTTTTATTTAAGAAAACAATTGGCGACATAAACGCACCTTTGTTTTTATCCGCTCCCGTTACCGTGAAATTTTCCAAATCTCCGAAAATAATTTCTTGCGATTTTTTCAATTGAAGCACTTTTTCGGTTACTTCTTTCACTTGCGCCTTTCCAGCCAATGCGCCCATTCGCACACCTTCCACATTCGGATCGCCAATTATAGTTTGCGCCAAACGTTTGCCCAATGCAATTTGTACATCTTCCACTAATTTTTCAGGAACCATAATTCTGCGAATCGCAGTACATTTTTGACCGGCTTTTGTAGTTATTTCGCGTTGTACTTCTTTAATAAAAATATCAAATTCCGCAGAACCCACTTTCACATCACTTCCTAAAATACAGCAATTAAGCGAATCGGCTTCCATATTAAAAGGCACTGATTCTTCTATCAAACGCGGATGTGCTTTCAGCATTTTTCCGGTACTTGCCGAACCTGTAAATGTTACTACATCTTGATTTATAACGTGATCTAAAATTCCATTGGCACTTCCACAAATCAATTGCAATGCGCCTTCCGGCAGAATATTAGAGGCAACTATTTCTTTAACCACCGCTTCCGTTAAAAACGAAGTAACCGTTGCAGGCTTCACTACAGCAGGAACTCCGGCTAATAAATTGACCGCAATTTTTTCCAACATTCCCCAAACAGGAAAATTAAAAGCATTAATATGAATGGCAACACCTTGTTTTGGTACACAAATATGATGACCGATAAAAGTTCCGCTTTTAGAAAGTTTAGCAACATCTCCATCAACACAAAATGTTTCATCCGGAAATTGTCTGCGTAAGCTGGCATACGAAAATAAATTTCCGATTCCGCCTTCAATGTCCACCCAACTATCAGCGCGTGTTGCACCAGTTGCCCAACTTAATTTATAAAAAATTTCTTTTTTATTTTGAAGGTGCATTGCCAATGCTTTCAGCATTCTGCCGCGTTCATGAAAAGTCATTTTGCGTAATTTCGGACTGCCTGTTTTACGTGCGTAATCTAACATCGCAGCAAAATCAACTCCTTTACTTCCTGCTGTAGCAACAGTTTCTCCGGTAATAGCATTGAAAAGTGCTTGTCCATCGCCTTCTCCGGCAATCCATTTTCCTTGTATATAATTTTGCAGTTTCATTTTATCGAGATTATATTTCTGTTAAAATTATTTTTTCGATTCCTCAAAAGTAAAAAAAATCACATTCTATATCCGATAGAAATCGACAAACTCGAATTCCGAAAGTTAATCTTATTGGAAGTTCCGTTACCGGTATATAAAAATTGATTGATGGTGTATTTATAAATAAAATCAATAAATACAGCCTTTTGCAAGATTCGATTATTGTGTTGAAAACCTAAACCTGCCTGTAAAATACTTCCAAATTTATTTCCAAAAAGTGGATATTGAACATCCAAATTTGTTTTTCCTTTAAAAAGTTCTTGTCCATCGAGACCAGAAACGATAGTAGCGTGTGCATACATCATATAATGCAATGCCCAACCGGCAACAAAATAAAAAGTGTTTTTATTGTCCTTTTCGCTCGAAAAACTTTGTTTTACTAAAATCGGAAGTTGAAATTCGTTGGTAGAAAGTGTGTGTTGATAATCAAATTTTTTATTGTAGATAAGGGAATATCCAGGTTCAAAATAATAGGAATTAAATGTCATTCCTTGTCGCACATATTCCAATCCGGTAAGAATGCTGATGTTGGTACGGAATAAAATTTCTTCTTCTGCGCGTACATCAAATCCAGGCGAAGCCTTCGTATTAGCCGTATAATCGGCATTATTCTGAAAAAAAGAAAGTACAGGCGCAATGGAAAAGCGTTTTCTCAGTTCGTAATTTTGGGTAAAATTATCGCTTTGCGCGAAGAGCATTTGCTGCGCGCTACAAAATAAAAGTATCGAAAAAAAAATATTTTTTAGCTGTGTTTTCATTCCAAAAATACGCGCAAATGTAAGCAGAAAATAAAGTACGAAACGGAAAGAACTATTTTAGTTTAAATGTATCATTAAATTAATTAACTTGTACTCGTTTTAATAACCTGAATTTAAATAATTTACAATCACTCATCTCCTAAAAATTAAAAAAATGGCAAAAACAATTATTCAAAAAGTAGTGTTTAAAAACACCAATACTAAAACGCTTTACGACCTCTATATGGATGCGAAAAAACATTCGTTGGTTACTGGAGGTCCAGCTAAAATTTCCACTAAAGTTGGAAGTGGTTTTTCTGTACATGGCGGTTATATTAAAGGTAAAAATATCCATTTGGTAAAAAACAAAATGATTGTGCAAACATGGAGAGCTGAAGGTTGGGAAAAATCTGATGCAGATTCTACTTTCATTATTCATTTGGAGCAAAAAGGAAAAGATGTTGTTTTAGAAGCAACACACGCCAATTTGCCTGAAAAGCACGCTGCAAGCATCAATAAAGGTTGGCATGATCATTATTGGAAACCCTGGAAACAGCATTTGGAAGGCAAAAAAATTACACATCCGAAAATGTAAAATTGTTTGTTGACTTTTAATCCTCCTTTTTAGCCGTAAAGCGAGAAAGAGGATTTTTTTAAATTTGCTGTTCTGAAATAAAAAACGAAAAAATAATGTCTTTATTCGCTGTAATATTTTATGAATCTGTAGGAGCTTTTATATTTTGGATGCTGAATGGTTTTAAAGGAAAATATAAAACATATTTAGCACATAATGATGAAAAAGCGAAAAAAAGAAAAAATGGTTTTACTGGATTAGCGTTTTACATTGTTTTATATTTGATTTATCGAATAATTTAAAATTTGCTCATTTGTAGATTGCAGGTGAGTAACCTGCAATGGCAGAATGGGGAATTTATTTTTGAAAAATAATTTTTCTGAGCTATCGCACAGATTCCGAATCAAGTCCGGAATGACAGCTTCCAGAAAAAAATTTCAAAATTGGCATAGGATAGTTGTGAGTTTTTTCATTTAAAGATTTACTATTTTCGGGAAGTTCCGAACCTGCGAGGAAATCACCCGAAAAAGTTAGTCTTTACGAAGTAAAAAGGAAACAATGTATCCAAGCCTTGACTTTTTGTTTCTTTTGGGTCAAGCCAAAAGAAAATAAAAATAATAATTAGACAATGACTTCACTCAGATATTCCAATTCTTCAGGATGACAACTTAAAAACGCACAGATTCCGAATCAAGTCCGGAATAACAGTCTCCGCTATAGAATTTCGGGAATGTGGAAATAAAAAAAGTTTTCAATTAAACTTATAAATATAAGACGTTTGATTATTATTAACCGGGTTCATGTAATTCAACAGCCAATCAATAAAGCTTGGTTTTATAGTTGTTTCGTAAGTTAAATCCGGATAATATTTTTTCATCGCGGCAACACGCGCATCAATATTTTTACTTTCCATAAACACTACGTAATTAGGCAAAGCTGGTGAATTTTTTAATTCGTTTGTTTGTTTATAAAGCGAATCCAAGGGAAATTTTTTGGTAACATAAAACACATGTCCCCATTTTTGGAGGTAAAATAAAGGTGGCATTGTGTAATTATCGTTATTACTATCTTCGATAACAATACTACGCACATCGTGTTTGGAGGCAATATACGTCATAGATTCCACACGATTTCTTTTTGAATAAGAAACCGTAACAACCAATAAAGGCAATATATTTAAGCTCCAAAAAAATATCCAGCAAAAGCGCAATAATTTTTTTCGCTTTTGCCAAAAAGCCGATTTTTCTTGAAATTCAATCCAACCAATCCATCCTAAAATTATAATAAACGGAACAATAGGAATAATAAAACGCTCTTGTTTATTTGGGAAATAACAATGAAAGGCGAGGAAAATAAAACTTGGTAAAAATAATAATAAGTGCGTTTTCCATTTTTTGAAAAAACCAAAAAGTAACGCCAAACTTAATGGTGGAATTAAAATGCCTCCCAATAAAGGAAAATAATTGTACCAAGGTTGTGTGTTGTACGAATAAGAATTCGCTAAATTGTAACGAACGTATTCTCGAAATTCTACAAAAGGTGCGTGCCAAATTATGGTATCGCTAATGCCTTGGATGGAAGCGGCACAAATTAAAAAACCGAGACCGAAAGTAAAGGCTTCTTTCCATTTTTTTTGGATGAGTAATACCAAACCGAAACCTCCCCAAAATAAAATAGACTGAAATCGAATGGAAAATGAAATTCCCACAACAAAACCAATCCATAAATAGGTGCGAAATGAAAACTTTTTTTCGGTAGCATTCATCAACATCAAAGTGGCGTACATTAATGGCGGAATGCAAACGTATTCCACTAAATTACGTACACTCAAAAATGGCATAAACCAATACAATGCGAGTAATATCCCTACTACTTTGGCATTTTTTTCGCCCGCCAATTTATCGGTTATTTTGTATCCGAAATAAACAATGCTGAGGGAATAAACGGCATGCAGAAAACGAACCAAATACATTTTATGCTGCGGATCGGTAACTCCAATTTGTTTAAGTAACCAAAACAATACAAAGTGAATTCCAGTATAAAAAAAACTATGTCCGGAAGGATGCATTGCGTGACCAGGAAGCCAGTTGTTATAATCAAAACCATCCACCCAAGATTGTGCTGCTTCAATAACCAAAAAATGATCATCGTGCATACCATATCCTTTTGAAAAAATGACGGATAATAAACGGAAAAACGCAGCTACTATAATAATAAATAGCAGCGGTTTTTCATTCCATAATTGTTTTATTCGAAGAAGCATTTTCGCGAAAAAAAATTTTCAGCGAAGGTAGTAAAGAGAATGCTAACGTAAAATTTTTTTTCTGTAAAACTGAACATCTATTCGTAAAAAAATACTACATTCGCGAAAAATTTTTAAACAGATTTAGCTCTCATAAAAAATGGCACAAAAAAACGGAAAAATTGTACAGATTATTGGTCCTGTAATTGACGTGAGTTTTGAAGAAACTGGTGGTAAATTACCTAGTATTTTAGATGCTCTCGAAATCGTCAAAGAAAATGGTCAAAAAATAATTTTAGAATGTCAGCAGCACATTGGTGAAGACACAGTTAGAACAGTTGCGATGGATTCCAGCGATGGATTGAGAAGAGGAATGGAAGTGATTCCAACTGGCGCACCTATAAAAATGCCGATTGGCGATAAAGTAAAAGGTCGTTTATTTAATGTAGTTGGAGAAGCCATTGACGGAATCGACAAAATTTCTAATGAAGGCGGTTATTCTATCCATCGGATGCCTCCTAAATTTGAAGAACTTTCTACTTCAACGGAAGTTTTATACACCGGAATTAAAGTAATTGATTTAATTGAGCCTTATGCAAAAGGTGGTAAAATTGGTTTGTTTGGTGGTGCCGGTGTTGGTAAAACCGTTTTAATTATGGAATTGGTAAATAATATCGCGAAGGCTTATGCAGGATTATCTGTTTTTGCTGGTGTTGGTGAAAGAACGCGTGAAGGAAACGATTTATTAAGAGAGTTTATCGAATCAGACGTTATTAATTATGGCAAAGAATTTAAACACTCGATGGAAGAAGGTGGTTGGGATTTATCGAAAGTAGATAAAAAAGCGTTGGAAGAATCGAAAGCTACACTTGTTTTCGGACAAATGAACGAACCTCCTGGAGCACGTGCGCGTGTAGCTTTATCAGGATTAACAATGGCAGAATATTTCCGTGATGGTGATGAAAAATCAGGCGGACGCGATATTTTATTTTTCGTAGATAATATTTTTCGTTTTACACAAGCTGGTGCTGAAGTATCAGCATTATTAGGTCGTATGCCATCTGCGGTGGGTTATCAGCCAACACTTTCTACCGAAATGGGAATGATGCAAGAACGTATTACTTCTACAAAAAGAGGTTCTATTACTTCTGTTCAGGCAGTTTATGTTCCTGCGGATGACTTGACAGATCCTGCTCCAGCTACTACATTTGCTCACTTAGATGCAACTACTTCTTTGTCTCGTAAAATTGCAGAGTTGGGTATTTATCCAGCTGTGGATCCGTTAGATTCCACTTCAAGAATTATGAGTGCTGCTATTTTAGGAGATGCGCATTACAATACGGCACAACGCGTAAAACAAATTTTACAACGCTATAAAGAGTTGCAAGATATCATTGCTATTTTGGGTATGGACGAGCTTTCGGAAGAAGATAAATTGGTGGTACAACGCGCCAGACGTGTTCAACGTTTCTTATCGCAACCGTTTCACGTTGCCGAGCAATTTACAGGATTAAAAGGAGTATTGGTTCCGATTGAAGATACTATTAAAGGTTTCAATATGATTTTAGATGGCGAAGTGGATGAATATCCAGAAGCTGCCTTCAACCTTGTTGGAACTATTGAAGATGCCATTGAAAAAGGTAAAAAAATTCTCGCAGAAGCGAATTAACAAAGAAGTAAAAAGTATTTAGTAATTAGTATTTTTTTGATACTTAATACTTGGTACTTAATACCAAATACTTGAAAGAAATGTTTTTAGAAATTATTACTCCGGATAAAAAACTATTTAGTGGCGAAGTTAAATCGGTGCAATTGCCTGGTGCCGATGGTTCCTTTGGTGTTTTGGATGCACATGCGCCCACTATTGCTACTTTACAAAAAGGAAAAATAAAAATTGCTGATGACAAACAAGCTGCTCAGTTTATTGAAATAAAAGGTGGCGTTGTGGAAGTACTTCGCAATAAAGTAACTGTATTAGCGGAATAATTTTTTAAATTTCTCAAGTCAAATTCACAAAGCCTCGAAAAATTATTTTTCGAGGCTTTGATTTAATCATATTTTATGCGTAAGTAGGATTATAAAAAGCTAAGTAAAATTTTATATCGAATGGCTACAACCTTTATTTGGCGATAGATACAGATGTCTTGTTGATATAGTATTTATAAAAATAAAAACGCCTTCGTAATCTATTGATGGCGAAGGCGTTGATGCAACTGACTGTGACTCCGAGAGGATTCGAACCTCCAACCAACAGAACCGGAATCTGTCATTCTATCCAGTTGAACTACGGAGCCATTTAGCAAGCGACAAATATAGTATTTTTCGCATTTTGCTTAGCGCGATGCAATAAAAACAACTGAAATACAGTTAGCTGCTGTTTCTATTTTTAGTATTATTGTATTGCATAACGGACAAAAAAATCGGGTGAAAAAAAATCTTTTTCAAATAGTCGTGTTTGTATTTTTAGCTGCAACCGTCAATTCTCAAGACATTGCTATTGGTCAGTGGCGCGAACATTTGCCGTATAACGATGCAATTGCGGTAACGCAAGGAGAAGGAAAAATATATTGCGCTACTCCAAGCGGAATTTTTTCATACAGTCTTATTGATAATTCATACACTCGCTTATCAAAAGTTACAGGGCTTTCAGATATAGGTGCAACCTGCATAAAATTTAATAATTATAACAATACATTGGTTATTGGATACAGTGATGGAAATGTGGATTTGGTAGAAAATAATACTGTAATAAATATTTCAGATATAAAAAACAAAGATATCACCAGCAGTAAAACCATTAACAGTATTTATTTTATTAATCAATATGCATATTTAGCTTGTGGTTTCGGCATAGTTGTTTTAAATACACAACAGCAAACTGTTGCAGATACCTATCATATTGGACCGAATGGAACGTATATTAATGTGAGAGATATCACTTCCGATGGAACTAATATTTATGCAGCAACCGATGGAGGAATTTACGAAGCTCCTCTCAATAGCCCTAATTTAGCTGATTACAACAATTGGACAAAAACAGGAGGTGCAACTTTACCAGCAGGAATTTACAACACAATTACTTTTATAAACGGAAAGGTGTTTGCCAATTTTTCTAATAAACTTACACATAATACCTGGATGAAAGATACTGTTTACGAAAGCGCTAATAACGGAATTACTTGGAGTGTTTTCTCTGGCGCATTAGGTACAAATATTTATAAAATAGAGTCGAGTAACAATCATTTACTTATTTGTACACAATATTCAGTAAATAATTACGACAATAATGCTAATCTATTGGGAAATCTGCAATATAATTTAAGTCCGAACGGAATGAGTGATGTTGATGCTGTTGTAGATCAAAATAATTCAGTATGGATTGCAGATCAAAATGTAGGTTTGGTAAAATATATCAATCCTTCATCCAGTCAATTATATGTGCCTAATGGTCCAAAAACAGCTAACGTATTTGCAATGGCAATAGGCAACAATACACTTTGGGCAGTTCCAGGTGGTGTTGACGGAAGCTGGAATAATTTATACAATACAGATGGAGTTTTTTTATTCGATAACGATTCTTGGTCAACGATAAATCCTTGTAATTGTGGAACTAACACCGATACCTTATTTGATGAATTTGCCGTTGCAGTTGATCCGAATGATCCGACACATGCTTATGTAGGTTCTTGGGGAAAAGGCTTGTTGGAATTTTACAAAGGTTCAGTTGTTAATTTATTTACAGATCAAAATACCAACGGTGCACTTCAAGGACTTGGTTTATCCGGATACAATCCGATTCGTATTGGTGGATTAGCTTTTGATCAAAATGGATATATTTGGGCAAGTAACAGTGGAGTAGCGCATACTCTTTGTTATCGTCCGCCTGATGGCACTTGGCACGGATTAAATTTTTCTGCTTTCATTAATCCATCTTCTGAAATCATAGGTAATGTTATGATAACGCAAAGTGGTGAAAAATGGGTTATTTTAGCAAGAAGTACAGGTGGAATATTGGTGTACCAGGATAATGGAACCTTTGCGCAGCCTAATTCAGGCAATACAAAAATTTTAAATGGCGTAACTGGAAATGGAGGATTAGTTAGTACAAATATTTTTTCGATGGCGCAAGATAAGACAGGTGCCGTTTGGGTTGGAACCGATCAAGGAATAGAAGTTTTTTATTCTCCTGATGCTATTTTTAGTGGAAGTGGAAACTGGGATGCACAACAAATTTTATTGGTGCAAAACGGGCTCGTTCAAATTCTTTTGCAAACACAAAGTGTAACAGCTATTGTTGTAGATGGAGCTAATCGGAAATGGTTGGGAACTTATGGTGGAGGTGTTTTTTTAATGTCGGCTGATGGTACGCAACAAATTCAACATTTTACAGCAGAAAACAGTCCGTTATTATCTGATAATGTAACCAGTATTGCTATTAATCCAAATACAGGAGAAGTTTTTTTTGGTACTGATAAAGGAATTATTTCGTATAAAAGTACTGCTACAGAAGGTGGAACTGATTTCGGAAATGTGTACGCATATCCAAATCCTGTGCCACACGGTTATTCGGGACCAATTGCTATAAAAGGATTGGTGAAAGATGCAGACGTTCGGATAACGGATATTACCGGAAAATTAGTTTACAAAACAACCGCTTTAGGTGGACAAGCTATCTGGCAAGGAACAAATTTTGATGGAAGACGCGTACAGAGTGGCGTTTATTTAGTTTTCTGTTCGAACAGCGATGGAAGCAAAACTTTCGTCACGAAAATTTTATTTATGAATTGATATTTTTACAAATGCTGTACACCACGCAGGGCATCGTTTTACACACCATTGATTATTCTGAAAACAGTTCTATTGTAAAAATTTATACGCATCAATTCGGACTTTCATCATTTATTATTAATCGCATTCGTTCCAAAAAAGAGAAAAAAAATGCTGCGTTACAGTCGCTTGCGATGGTAGAATTAGTGTGTGATTATCATCAAAAAAAAGAGCTTCAAAAAATAACGGAAATACGTAATGCGAAACCTTTTCAAAGCATTCCGTTTGATATTGTGAAAAGCTCCATTGCCTTGTTTATAAACGAAATTATTTATCGTTCTATTCACGAACAAGAACCCAACGAAAATTTATTTTACTTTCTCTGTAATACGATTGAGATGTTAGATAATTCAACTGAAAATTGTGTTAATTTCCATTTGCTTTTTATGCTTCAGTTTAGTAAGTATTTGGGATTTTATCCACAGGGAATTTATTCCGAAAAAAATATTTTTTTCGATTTACAAGAAGGTGCTTTTGTGGCAAATAAACCAGTTAACGAAAACTTTATTTCTCCGCCATTAACGGAAATTCTTAGTCATTTTTTGACAATCAAAACCGCTGAATATTATACTGTAAAAATGACGAATGAACAACGCAGAAAACTCCTCGAAAAAATTATTGCGTATTTTCATCTTCATTTAGATACGATGAAAAATATTAAATCACATCAAGTGTTGGAGCAAGTGATGGAATAAAAAATATTTTTATTTTTTTAGATTAATGGAAATGATATATTTAAAAAAAGTGTTAGATGAAAAAAAGTTGGATAAAATTTAGCATTGTTGCATTGCTTTGTTTACCAGTGTTTTTCATAAATATTAAATCCTCGCACGATTGGGGTGATGATTTTGCAGAATACATTCATCAAGCAAAAAACATTACGCATGGAATTTCTCAAACGCAAACTGGTTATATTTATAATCCGCAAAATCCGCTTCTCGGTCCACCTTCTAGCCCTGTTGGCTACTCTTTGCTTTTAACCCCCGTTTACGCCATTTTTGGAAATAATATTCAATGCTTCGATTTGTACAACAGCTTATTTCTTTTTTTATACGCATTGCTAATGTTTTATTTTTTGTGCAAACATTTTTCAGTTTTTTACGCTACACTGCTTGTAATAATATTCGTATATAATCCTTGGACATTAAGTTTCAAAATGGAAATTATGTCCGATTTTTCTTTTAGTTTACTGTTATTAGCGTGCATCATTGTTTTAAAAAATGAAAATAAAAACAGTTATTTAAGAAGTTTTTTACTTGCGCTTATGACAGGTTTTTTAATCTCTATCCGAAATATTGGCGTGGTATTTATTATTGCAATTGGGGTTAATTTTTTATACGAATTTTTTAAAAATATTCCTGCCATTAGGCAAAAAATGTACAACTATAAAAAACTCATACAGTTTCTTATAGTTTCCGTTGGAGGTTTTTTGTGTTATATTATTATTAGTAAATGGATATTTCCTGTTAAAAATCAGGGCTTTTTTGCGTATTCTCATTTGTTGGACATAAGCCATCTAAAAGAATATATTCAGATTAATTTAGATTATTACATGGCTGTTCTTCGCGCATTCTTTGATCCATGGAATCAACATTGGCAATTTGTAGCACAATTTTCAGGTGATATGATTTTTGCATTTATTGTTTTAGGTATGATAAAAAAAATGACGGAGCAGTTTGATTTTATTGATACAATTGTGCTTATTTATCTTGTGGTAATTATTGTGTATCCTTCTTCTACAGGAGGCTATCGCTTATTACTTCCGCTTACCCCTTTTTTATTATACTATGCAGTACGTGGATTACAAAGTATAAATATAAATCTCAAAATAAACCGAAATGTTTTTGCCATTTTAATGACTCTTTTCGTTTTTTTTTCATACAAAAAAGGCTTACAGGAAATTAAGAAATTTGAAAAAACAACCTTACATGGACCTCAACAAAAAGAGA
>DATLTG010000183.1:0-4213 GCA_035533735.1 Bacteroidia bacterium | reverse complement strand
CCTCTTCCGTAAAACCGTCTATCGATTGCAATTCATAAATACTTAGCAATAATCCGCTGGTGCGAATGTGTTTTAGTAAATTATTAATTTGTATTTTATTTAATAAATGTAACGCGCTAAAATCGTTTGCAGTAGCGGTATTTAGGTTCAACGGATTTTTTTGATAAGCTTGAAGTGTTTCCAAATACTCGGAATAATCTGCATTGTTTACTACATCCGATTTAGCAGGATTGACTGTTGCTGTTTCATTTATTTCGATAACGTTTTCGTTTATAATATTTTGAGAAAAACTTTTTTGGGAAATAAAAATCAAACAAAAAAGCAATCCAAAAGGCTGTCGAAATAGAAATTGTATTTGCTGAAAAATAAGTTGTTTCATCAGAAAAAGAGGTGTTCAAAAAATAATTTTCTCCGAAAAGGAGTTTTGTCAATTCGATTTTTTATCGAAATGGTATGTCATACTAACTTCCGGTGTATAACCAAGTTTTGGATGAAAAGAAGAAGCAATATTCAATTCAAAATTATGGATAACAATTCCAAATCCGAAAGAAAAGAAAGTGGAAGAAATGCCTGCGCGCAAAAAAATATTTTTTCGTGGATGGTACTCTATTCCGGCTTTTAAAAGTGGTTTCAACTGAATGTCTTTTTCTGCTTCAACGGCAATTAATAATTGTTTAGAAAGCAAATAACTCATTCCAAAACGAACAATAGTTGGAACTCTTTCGTTTGAATAATTTGCCAATTTGGTGGAGCTGAGATTAAAAAAATGAACACCTACACTTAACTTATTTGTCAGCTTTTTTAGTATTCCAACTTCTGCGAGAGGAACGCCTTTGTTTCCATATTCATCTGAAATATGTGTGTAAAAATAATCCACTTGAACGCCAATTGAAAAAGTATTACTCAAACGTCTTGCATAAGCAATTCCAAATTTATTTTCGTTATAAAGTGTATATCCAAATGATGAAACGGAAATTCCAAAAACGCCTTTTTTAGTAATGATAGCAGTTGTTGCAGCATTTAAGCTCAACTCTTTTAATCCGAAACGTTGTTCGTGATAAAAAGCACAAGAATTATTTTTTAAAAAAGCTAATCCTGCTTGATTATTTTGTGAAGACCAACCATCCGAAAAACTTACGGAAGCGTTTCCCAAAGCGCAACTTCTCGCGCCAAGCGGAAAATTATCAGCACTTGAAATAAGAGCTGATAAAAGAAATAATACGAAAAAATTTATGCTTTTGTATCTTACATTCATTCGGTGAAAATCATTTCACCTTGAACTTAAATTGAAGTCGGTTTATTGCCTCTGTCGAATTCTGTACTTTATTTTTCAATTCTTCTTTGAACAAAATAATTTTTTTAAGTATGGATGGATCGCCTGCTGAAATTATTTGGGCTGCCAAAATTCCTGCATTCTGAGCGGCATTCAAAGCAACTGTGGCAACTGGAACTCCGTTTGGCATTTGCAAAATAGATAAAATAGAATCCCAACCATCAATTGAATTGCTTGATTTTATAGGTACTCCAATAACCGGAAGTGCTGTGTGCGAAGCCGTCATTCCTGGTAAATGTGCCGCACCACCTGCTCCTGCAATAATTACTTTTAAACCTCTGTCGGCAGCTGTTTTCGCATATTCTGACATTATTTCGGGAGTGCGGTGTGCCGAAACAATATTTATTTCAAATGGAATCTCGAGTTTTTCCAATACCAATGCGGCTTCGTTCATCACTGTTAAATCAGATTGGCTGCCCATAATAATACCGATAAGTGCTTTCATTTTTTTATTTTTTATGCGATAACTTTTAATTTTTCTTTCACGAATTTTGCTTTTTGTTTTGCTTTCTCAATATTTTCGGCAAGAATAGTTACATGTCCCATTTTGCGAAAAGGCTTCGTAGTTTTTTTTCCGTAAAGATGAACATAACTATTTTCCATTGCCAACACTTCTTCCAAACCTTCATATTTTGCATTGCCTTCGTAATTTTTTTCGCCCAATAAATTCACCATCACACTTGGTAAAATTATTTTTGTATCGCCTAAAGGTAAATTTAAAATAGCACGCAAATGTTGCGCGTATTGCGAAGTAAAATTTCCTTCAATAGTTTGGTGTCCGCTATTGTGCGGACGAGGAGCCATTTCATTAACCAACAATTCGTCCTTTTTTGTAATAAACATTTCAATAGCCAAAATCCCTACAATGCCTAATTTATCAGCTATTTTGATTGCTATTTCGTTGGCTTCTGTTTTTATTTTTTCAGAAATGGAAGCAGGTGAAAATAAAAATTCTACCAAATTAGCTTCAGCATTAAATTCCATTTCAACAGGCGGAAAACATTTTGTTTCACCAGATTTATTTCGAGCAACAATCACAGAAATTTCTTTATCAAAATCAATTAATTTTTCTAAAACACTGGGTGCGTCAAACGATTTTTCAATGTCGGTTTCCGAAGCTAATTTCATCACGCCTTTGCCGTCATAACCACCCTTGCGAAGTTTTTGCATAAATGGAAAATCAGCTTTATGTGATAATGTTTCGGTTTTATTTTCCGATAAAAAATAAGCGGCAGTTGGAATATTATTATCGCTGTAAAATTTTTTTTGCAAACCTTTATCTTGAATCATTCGCAAAATTTTCGGTTGCGGATAAACCAGTAAACCTTCGTTTTCTAAACGTTCAAGCGCATCTACATTTACGTGTTCAATTTCGATGGTTAATAAATCAACAGTTTTTCCGAATTGGTAAACAGTTTCAAAATCTCGAATATCGCCAATTACAAATTCGGCAGCCAACTCTTTACATGGCGCATTTTTATCAGAATCGAGCACAGAAATAGAAATGTTGAAATTAGCAGCTTCCTGAATTAACATCCGTCCCAATTGACCGCCACCAAGTATTCCTAATTTAAAATTGCCATAAAATGAAGAATTCATTTAGCAAATATAAAGGGATTTTTTAGGGTGCGAAAAATTATTTTTCAATTTCCCTAAACAAATCTTTTATTTGTTCTAAATGTCTTTGTGTGTGATTTACAATAAAATTCAACCAGTCTATAATTGTCATTTCGCCTAAATAAGGGTGTTTGTGAATGCGATTATCAATTATTATTTTTCCTGATTCAATTTTTTTTTTCAACAAATTTCGTTGCGACAAAAATAATTTTTCAAAATCATTTACATTAGAAATAGTGCCAATTGGCAAAAGTATTTCAGGAGCTTTTACTTTAAAGGCTCGCGCTTCTACAACCAATTTGGTTAGTTTTTTTGTTCCTAAAATTTCTTCTGTTTCGCTTATTTTATCGGATGGTTTTTCTATCAAATCAATTACCACTTTATCGGTTTTACAAATGTGTTCTAAAATTTGCAGAATGCTCCAATTATCATTTTTCTTAAAAAGCAATTGAGCTTCCGAACAAGATTTTGCCAATTGCAAAGTCGTATTGCTATTGTTGTCTAATGTTTCTAAAAAAGGGATTGATGTGAGCATTTTTTGAGAAATTTTTTTGACTGTTTTAACTAAATAAGAAACATTTTTTTTATTTTAATTGGTATTCTTTCTTTTTTGCTTATTTTGAATCGTTTGCTCTCTTTGTTTTATTTCACGAGATTGTTCCTCTTGTTTGGCTTTACGAGACTGTTGTTCCTGTACAGTTTCTTGTTTGTGCTTACCTTTTAGATTCTCAGTTTTTAGTCGAGATTGTTGTTCCTGCTTCGCTTTAATAAGCTGTTGTTTTTGACGAGACTGCTCTTCTTGTTTCGCTTTTTGATCCTGCTGCTGCTGTCTTTCTTGTTGCGTTTTTTTAGTTTTTAGCGTTTCTGATCGCTGTTTATCTTGTTCCTCTTTTTTTGCTTTTAATGTTTCCGATCGCTGTTGAGCTTGTTTTTCTTGCTGCGCTTTTAGATTTAGTTGTTTCTGTCTATTTTGTTTTTCCTGATTAGCTCTGCGCATTTGCGCTCTTTGACGAGCTTGTGCTTCCTGTTCTGATTTACGAGCCTTTTCTTCCTGTTGAGCTTTTCGAGCTCGATTTTCTTGATTAGTTTGTGCTGAGATGGCTGAGGTGGCAAAAATCATTGCCATTAAGATAGTTAAGAATTTAGCATTTTTCATGTCGCTACATTTTAATTCCTAATAGAGTTGATTAACAAGCTACAAAAGTAAGGAAAAATAATTCGGGCTTGTTAAACAAAAAAAGCTCAGTAAATACTGAGCTTTTA
>DATLTG010000182.1:0-2822 GCA_035533735.1 Bacteroidia bacterium | reverse complement strand
TTGCTGCTTAGCAATTTTGTATAAGTGGTTCCGAACGGTTGCTGGATTGTGTGTCGCACTGATTGGCAACACATCCCGCATTAATTCTGTCGTTTTATTGAAAGACATGTATGAGGCCCATTTTGTCTCCAAATACTGTTTTGTATTGAAGGTCATGATAACCTTTCATCCTGCGTTGTTTATTGCAGCATTGGCATGCACGATTTGCTCTAGTATAAGCTTCTGATTGATGTAGAATAATTGTTTGCTGAAGACATTTTAATAATTGTTTTGATTGTTGCAATGATATTCCTGAGCAATATCCTTTATCGCTATTGGTTTCCAAGCTAATCACATCCTCAATTTGTGTTTGGTTTTCGTCATCAATGACTATTTGTATTTCATAAGTATCGGCTAAATAAAAAACTGTTGATTTTAAATGAGAACGATATATAATTCCTTGACTATTTTAACAACCAGCCGATAATTTTTTAGGCTAATTCATGTCAAGGAATACATGAAAAATATTAAATCTTGGATCACGCATATTTCAAAATCTAAACTACCCGTTCGTCAGTTTTTTGATAGCCATAAAATTCCATTCAGTGTTGCTCAATATTATCGCTACAAAAAAACAATGCTAACTGATAATGTTATTCTTGACAAGAGAAAATCTGGCAATAATAAAAAACTTACTAACGAAGCAGAATTATTTTTGATGGGTTACTTAAATGCTAACAAAACGCCTATTTTTAGCGACATTCAGGATTTATTGCAGGAACACTTTTCTATTGAGATAACTAAATCCGGAATAAGCAGATGCATTAAAAGATTAGGTTATTCAGTAGTTGAAAATGATCCAAATCAGATACTCAATCATCATTATACAACATGCGGCGGTTTGCATATTATTTCTGCGCTAGCAAATCATTTAGGCTGGGGTAAGTTCATCTCTTCTTTGATAACAAACAAAATGGATGATATGCAAAATTCGGAGCAGTGGGATAGCATAGAAAAAGACACATATGGCAGAAATAGAAAAGGGCAATTTACTGTAAAATACAATAAGAGAAAAGATATTAGACAAAATCGATTTCTGACTATTGATATAAAACGAGAGTCTAAGCGTTTCAATGGAATGAGTTTAGCAAAGTCATCCACTGCAGTAATTGAACGAAAAAGTATAGCAACCATGGTACTGCCAGTCGTTACAAGTAATGGTGCATTGAGAACAGTAAACACTCCGGTTGGTAATGCTTTAGAAGATCTTTGTGGTTACAACTATAAGCAAGACACATTAAATAAATTTCTTACTGAAATAAAATATTTATCAATTTCGAGCGAATTATTAAAGGAGCAGGCATTCTTCTGGCAGAAGATATGGAAGAATAAAAAAATTAAATTGTCATCCCCTATTGTTTGCTATTATGTTGATGGAAATACAAAACCATTATGGTCAAAACAACATTTTAAAAAAAGTAAAGTCACGATGATAGGGCGTGTAATGGGATGTTTAGAACAGGTTTTTGTTCATGATAATTTTGGAAGACCAATTTATTTTGAAACATTCTCAGGACAAGCACCGAATGGCGAATATGTTTTAGAATTATTTGATAAAATTGAAAATGAATTGAATGAAAGTTACATTGGTAACACGCAAGTAAGCAGAGCTATTGTTATTGATGGCGCGAGTAATAGTGTAAAAACATTAAGAGCATTTGCAAGTCAAAAGAAATATCACTACATAACAACATTAGATGATAATCAGTGGAACTCTAGAAAAATCCGAAAGATGGGAAGACCGCAGAGATATAGACACGGTAATGCAACGCTTAGAGAATGTGAAATAGAGCTAATTGACTCTATAGATAAAGGCTATATACATGTTGTTAGAGCCATTAAAATAGATTGGGATTATGGAAAAGTAACTGTACTTTTAACGAGCCTAGATGAAGATATTATAAACGCTAGTATTGTCGTTAAATCTTATTTTGAAAGATGGCCATATCAAGAGTTAATGTTCAAGAAAATGAAAGCTGGTGCGTCTCTAAATAGAGTTGCAGGTTATGGACGAATATTAATTGATAATGAAAATGTTAAAGAAAAACAGGATAAGCTTAAATTACAAATAAAGTCGCTTCGTAAAAACATAAATGGCATATTGAATGATATATCATTCGTTGATAAAGAGGTGGATATTTTAGTTAGAGAAGAACAAAAGATGAAATCTAAAAGCGTAATTAAAAATGGCAAAAGGATTATGCCTAAAAAATATTCTGATATTTTGATTGATATTGGTAAAAAAATAGAAAATAAAAAAAATGAAATAAAAAAAATAATAAGCAAAAATGAAAATGGTTATAATAAATTGCAAAATTTAGAAAAGAAATGGTTGCGTCTTCAGGGAAAAGAAAAAGTTTATAAGATTGATGTTGAGCTAGATCAAATCATGACATCATTTAGAATTAGCTTTGTAAATCTATGCAGCTACTTTGTTATGGAATTTTTAAATGGATTAGGAATTTCTCTATCACATTTGATACAAAAAATATTTATGATGCCAGCGCTAATTATTGAAATGACCGATACTATGCAAATTCAGCTAGATTATAACAACAAGGATCCCATGCTAATGGAGGCGCTAAGTTCAGCTTTGAAGAAATTAAATTTATTAAAAATAAAAGACGAAAACGAAAAAACACTATATTTTGCTCTTGAAAACATTGATTCTCATTTAAAGTCAACGCGATGTTAATTTAGCCGATACTTATGTCTTACACAATTTAAGGAATATTATGATTGTCTGGCAGCGAAGGGAATTCCCATTATTATCGCTGGGCACA
>DATLTG010000181.1:0-2589 GCA_035533735.1 Bacteroidia bacterium | reverse complement strand
AATACACAAAAAATAAGAGTATTTAAACAAAAAAAATGGTAAAGAAATACATAAAAAAAATTGTTTACGATAATCTTTTATCGTGCAATTTTATTTTGCCAGTTGCCAAAAGTATTCGTGCTATTTTTGTTTTGCACGATGTTTCAAACTCCGAAGATAAAACCTATACGCCTTACTATTCAACTACACCTCAAAAGTTTAAACAAACAATTGAGTATATACATTCAAATTTTAATATAATCTCACTGGATGCCATTCATCAACAAGAATTACCAACGCTAAGCCATAAACATTATGCCGCTATTGTATTTGACGATGGTTTTAAAAGCGTTTATACAACAGTTAATCCTTTCCTTCAAAAAAATAAAATACCATTCTCTATTTTTGTAAATAAACAGGCGGTAACCGAAAATTGGTTATGGTTCAGCCATGTATATTACGCACAGCAGGAGAACAATCAAGAATATCTTTCAAAAATATTTGAAAATTATATTCCATCAAACACTATTAACTACGAACAATTTATACGTAACCCTGTAACGTACCTTAACAATTCTAATTTACTTACAGATGATTATGTGTTGTTTCAAGATGAGAAATATAAAAAAATTGAAACATATATGAATGAAGATGAAATAATGCAATTACACAATAAGGGTGTAGTTATTGGCAACCATACACTTAGCCACAAACAACTTTCATCGTGTATTGAATCAATTGTGGCGCAAGAAATTGTTGAGAATAAAAAATATATTGAATTCCTTACCCAAAAAGAATGTAAACATTTTGCTATCCCTTTTGGATTTATGACCACCTACAATCAACAGGTGTTAAAAATTGCTGAAGAAAATCATTCATATATTTATTCAACTAAAAGAAGTTTTTTTAAAATTTCAGATATATTACAAACCATTCCAAGAATAGCACTCATTGATGAAACAAAAGGTAAAATAATGTCATACATTAATTTCCCTTTCATCAGAAAAGTAAAAATGTAATTGATTTATGAATATAAGCGAAATAAATTATAAAAGAATAAATACTAATAACGAATTAAATCGCTTGGTAGATTTAATGAATGTTTGTTTTCATAAACAGGTAAATGTAAAATATTTCCAATGGAAATATTTTAATAACCCAGCTGGCAAAGCAATTGCGTTTGAAGCCATTTACCAACAAAAAACAATTGCTTTTTACGGGGTAATTCCCGAAAAATATACTGTTGATGGCAAAAATTACAGAGTGTTTCAATCAGTGGATACAATGACGCATCCTGATTTTCAAAAAAAAGGATTGTTTGTAATACTTGCTCAATTAACCTATGCTGAAATTATAAAAGAGTACAATAGTTATTTTTTAATTGGTTTTCCAGGAAGTCAATCGTATCAGGGTTTTATAAAAAAATTATCTTGGAAAAGTACTTTTATTGGAAGCTATATTTTTACTAATAAACTGTTTTTTTATCCAATTTTTTTTATAAAAAAGAAGTATTCAGTAGTTTTTAAACAACTTCAAAAAAACGATGAAACAATCCCCCGTTATTTTAGCAATACATTACAAAATGAAGCATCCATTTTTAAAACAATATCGCCCGAATTACTTTATTGGAAAGTATTTGATAACCCTATAAAAAAGTACAATATAGTTGGCATTTTTGAAAATGAAAAAACAATTGGCATGTTTATTTATTTAATAGATGCAAAAAATACATGCGAAATAACATGGCTTCATTTTTTAGATGAACAAAAATATTTTAAGCATTCTCACACCCTAATTGACTATCTGTTTAAAACAACAAATAAAAAATTTATATACACTTGGAGACCTCAAAATTCGCAACGTTTAAAACTATTGAGAAATTTAGGTTTTATTTACAATCCACTGAAAAAAGGACCATTTTCAGCAGCCTTCCCTTTCATAACTAAAAGCCATACAACTATTTTTGAAGTCGATTGGAATCAAAACAATATTGATTTTCAACCTATCATGCTTGATTAAAATGCGAACATCATTACTTAAAATATTGCCAGCCGTTGCACCCGAAAAAACAGGTTGGCCATGGCTTGAAGAAACAAGTGTGTGCGAATTTAATTTTGACATTAATTATCCCAAAATAACTATTATTACTCCAAGTTTTAATCAAGGTGATTTTATAGAAGAAACAATACGCTCTGTACTACTCCAAAACTATCCAAATTTAGAATACTTTATTATGGATGGAGGAAGCACGGACGAATCGGTTGATATTATTAAAAAATACGAACCATTTATAACTTATTTTGAAAGTAAAAAAGATAACGGACAAAGTCATGCAATCAACAAGGGATTAGCCAAAACCACTGGAGATATTGTAACGTGGCTTAATAGTGATGATTATTATAATGCAGGAACCCTTTTTGAAATTGCCAATGAATTTATTCAGCAGGTTAATTGCAATTGTGTTATAGGGAAAAGCCATGTTTTTGGCGATGGCAAATCATATATCGCCAAAAGCCCTTTATTTGAGTCTGTCGAAAAAACAATTGGATTTGGCCGTATTGTACAACCTGCTATGTTTTTTAAAACCAATTTGTACAACCAAATTGGTTT
>DATLTG010000180.1:0-12269 GCA_035533735.1 Bacteroidia bacterium | reverse complement strand
ATGTTGATTTTCCTGAACCGTTTAAACCGATGATGCCAATTTTGGCACCGTAATAAAATGATAAATAAATATCTTTTAGGATGGTTTTGCCTGTGGTCAGCGTTTTACTGACTTTCACCATCGAAAAAATAATTTGTCTTCCTTCTGACATAGTTTTTTGAATTAAATTTTACGGAAGGCAAATATCGTAAAAAATACTCTTACTCGCCAATGCGGAGGTTTAAAAATGAAATTGAAAATTTATTTTGGTGATTGAGTGATGAGGTAATTAGGTGATGAAGGAAAAGAGTTAGAAAGTTTAAAGTTTGAAAGTTTAGAAGGTTGAAGATAAGAAATAAAGAAATTTAAAAGCAATCGTCATTCCGGACTTGATCAGGAATCTGTGCGTGAGGAAAAAGCCTCAACCCCAGCCCTTTTCCAAAGGAGAAGGGAGATATAATGAAAAGTTTTTTTGTGCAACAAAAACCCCAAAGGTTTTTAAAACCTTTAGGGTTTAAAATGTCAGAATCTGTGCAAGAAAAAGAGTTAAAAAGTTTAAAGTTTGAAAGTGGAGAAGGTTTGGAATTTAAAATATATTCGCACTCTTTTATTTCAATTTTCGTGAAAAGTTATGCTAAGGTTTTATATTGATATAATAGGGCTTTAAGTAGTTCCCGTTTAAATCTTTAGTTATTAATTTTAGAATATTAGCTCGCCCAAATATTGTATAATTCGTATCACTTTTCACTATTTGAAGACAATTAAATATTATATCATTAGAGTCTAAAATTATTGTATTCCCGATAGGCATAACTTCGTCAGGTGTTAAAAAAATCTGTTTTTTAATTGTATCCCTTTTCCCATTATTCCATATATATTGAGTTGTAATAATCTCTATTTTTGATGAACAGGAATTTTTTATTCCAATTATTTGATTTCTATCGCATGAAAATAGCAATATAGAACCAATGAATAGAACAACACTAAAATTTAACAACAATTTATTTGTCTTTCTTTGTTTCATGTTTTACTTTCTTGATACTAACTACTTGCTACTTAATACGAAATAATTTTTAGAAAAAATTATTTTTGATTTTTTAAGAAGTATTTCACTTGTTTCATCAATTGTTTCGCTTCGTCTTCCTCTAATTGCAATCCGAATTTTATTTCACTTCCATCATAATCAAAAGCTATTGTTCCAAAACCGATTACCCAATAGGAATTGTTGAGCGATTTAAAAAAGCCTTTTTCTCTCCCTTCAAACAAATGCAATTCGCCAATATCTTTTATATCGAAGGTTTCTTCTTTTCCTTTTCCAGAAATTAATTTTTGCATTGTAAAAACACCGTTTTTAATATCAATTACTTCTTTTCCAGATGTTCGCCAACGCAAGGTTTTGCCCACTTTATATTCGTAATACAACCAAAATGCCATATATACAATTACAAATGTTTTTTGGTTAGGATCTTTTAATGCAAAATATTGCGAAACCATAATAACACCTAAAACAGTCCATATTAATAGCCATCCAAGTAATAAATTACGTTTTAAAATATCAGTAGAAGCTAAAATTTCGATGTGTAAATTATTTTCCGATTTCTCGATAAAAATTCTTTTTCCAATTTGTTCCATTTTAAATAAGTTCTTCGGTTATAAATTTTTCGATGCAATGATACACATATTGCAAGTCTTCGTTAGTAATACAATAAGGTGGCATTATATAAATAATGTTTCCAAGCGGACGCAACAATACACCCTTTCCTAAAAAATAATTGTAAGCTTTATCGCGAATGGTATTAAAATACGAAGTGCTTTTTTCGGTTTGTAAATCAACAGCAACAACAGTTCCGATGCAACGTGCATTTTTTATGTGGGTATTATCTTTAATTATTTCGAGAAATTTTAAATGCGATTTTTCAATACGTTGAATATTTTTCCAAGTGTCAATTTCGTCAAAAATATCCATACTTGCTAATGCAGCAGCGCAAGCAACAGGATTTGCTGTATAAGAATGTCCGTGAAAAAATGTTTTTAATTTATCATCCGATAAAAAAGCATCGTAAATAAATTGCACACAAGAAGTAATTCCCATCGCCATTGTTCCACCAGTCAAGCCTTTTGAAAGACAAAATATATCCGCTTTTTCAGTGCAATAATCTGTCGCGAAAAATTTTCCTGTTCGCCCGAAACCTGTCATTACTTCATCCGCAATGGTAATAATTTCGGCTTGTTTGCAGATTTTTATTAATTCATCTAACGCAGCGGCTTCGTAAATTTTCATTCCAGCAGTACCTTGTAAAAGTGGTTCAAAAATAAAAGCGGCAATGTCATTTTTGTTTTCTTGAATGGCATTTTTAAGTTGCGTTATCACTTTTGTTTCATTTCCTTTTGTCGGAATATCAATGAAAATAACATCAAATAAAAAAGAAAAAAAAGGTGCTGTAAAAGCGCTTCTTGCGCTAACCGACATTGCTCCAAACGTATCGCCATGATAAGCTTCCGCGAAAGCAATAATTTTTTTACGAGGCTTATTTTTGTTGCTCCAAAATTGAAACGCCATCTTTAAAGCCACTTCAACTGCAGTGGAACCGTTGTCGGAAAAAAATATTTTTTGTTGGTTGGAAGGTAATTTATTCAGCAAACGTTCCGAAAGTTCAACAGCTGGAGCGTGTGTAAATCCTGCAAAAATTACATGTTCCAACGTTTGAAGTTGCGAAAAAATTTTTTTTGCGATATGCGGATGTGCGTGTCCGTGCACATTTACCCACCAAGAAGAAACGGCATCAATGTACTTTTTGTTTGCATCATCAAAAAGATGTGCGCCTTCTCCACGAACAATGGCAATGGGCAAATCCGCTAATTTCATTTGTGTATAAGGATGCCAAATATTTTTTTTATCTCTCTCGGAAAGTGTCAATCGTTCAATCAATTTAATTTAAAATTTGCGAAAATTGTACTGCGTATTTAGAAATAATTTCTTTGTTTATTTCCTTTTCTTTGCCAATAAAACCAAGACATTTTAAGCCACTGTATTCTAAAATTATTTTCTCAGAAAGCTCATGTCGCGGACCATTAAAAATAAGACCGGCAATGTTGTGTCCTCTGTTTTTCAAAACATCAATGGAAAGCAAAGAATGGTTGATGCTTCCCAAATAATTTTGGATAACTAAAATGACTTCTGCATTGGCTTTTTTAGCGATATCAATGGTAAATTCGTTGTTATTGAGCGGCACCATAATTCCTCCAGCACCTTCAATAATTAAATGATTTTGTGTTTTCGGAATTTCTATTCCTGCTAAGTTTATAGAAATATTTGATAATTCTGCAGCTGCGTGTGGCGACATATATTGCTCTAAACAATAAGCTTCAGGATGAAAAATTGTTTTCGGATTCGAAATCCATTTTTTTACGTTTGCGGTATCCGTACCAAAAAAGCTTCCTGTTTGAACTGGTTTCCAATAATCTGCTTGTAAAGCTTCAGTTAAAATAGCTGATACTACTGTCTTTCCTACATCCGTTCCGATGCCGGTAATAAAAAAATTTTTCATTAAATTTATTTTTCCATTTTAATTTTTATTGCTGCTCCATCAACTAATTGGTAGGTGGAAGAAGCAAATTTAATTTCACCATTCGTTGCTTCTACTATTTTTACAATTTTAGTAAAAATTTCTGATTTAGTAATCCTGCGTTTTTTGTAACTAACTATGTAGCGCAAGGTATATTCTACCCAATTATCGTTGGCAATTAATGAAACCAGCGGTTCTGTTTGTGCATCTTCTAAACGATATTTAATCTGAAGTTCCAGCCATTTTTGTCTCGATTGTTCGGTCAGTTCTCCGGCAACTTCTTTGCCTACACTTTCAAATATTTCTTTTGCTTTTTCATAATTACTACCATATTGAATTGGTATTTTTATTTCATCCCATAAAAATGGGAAATCCCCCGAATAATTAAACACAGGTTCTTTAAAAACAAAACTATTTGCAATAGAAACCATTCTTCCATTGTATAAATCGCCATCTACCCATTGACCAATTTCCATGATTGTTGTACGGATTACGCCAATATCCATTACGTCACCTTTAATGCCAGCAAGCTGAATGCGGTCTCCTGTTTTATAATATCCGCCAAGTATTATGGCTATCCATCCTGCAAAAGAAACAATTATTTCTTGCAAGGCAAATGCAATTCCGGCTCCTGCAACTCCAAATGCAACAGTAAGTCCACCTAATTTATCGCTATAAACTACAGTGAGTAAAACGATGGTTAATAAATAGCCGATAATATTGCTGAATTTTTTTGCCTTGTAGCGATTATCTTTGTCTTTAATTTTATTGAACATGCTACGTTGAGTAGCTTTTATAATAATCCAAATAATTAGGGCACCAAAAATGATGGTTGCAATTTTACCCATAGTTGGATTAAATAGAAATTTTTTTAAGTCTTCGTTCATTTTTGTAATTTTTTTAAGCGAGTAAATTAAGTTGAAATGTTAAGTCGTTCACATTCTTTTTTTAATGTATTTATAAATAGCGAAATTTCCTTTTTTGTATTATAAGAATGCAGGCAAACTCTCAGTCTTTCTTTATTTTTAGGAACCGTTGGACTTAAAATCGGACGAACATCAAAGCCGTTTTTTTGGAGTGTATTTGCTAATTTTTTTACCGTTTTATTTCCAGAAATTGTGATACATTGAATAGGAGAGTTGTTGCTTGTACTTTCAATGCCTTTCAACATTTTTATTTCGATGCAATACTGAGAAATATTTTTTTCGAGTTGTGTTTTATTAGTGGACGATTCGAGTAAGAAATCGTAAGCACAATTGATAGAAATGATTGCATGATGAGGCAATGCGGTGGTATAAATAAAAGAACGCGCGAAGTTTATTAAATAGTTTCGCAGTAAATGATTTCCCAGAACAATGGCTCCATGACAACCTAATGCTTTTCCGAAAGTGTGAACACGTGCAAAAACTTTTTTTTGTAAATTTAGTTCTACCACTTTTCCTTCTCCTTTTTTTCCGAAAATACCTGTTGCATGGGCTTCATCCACAATTAAATGTGCCTTGTATTTTTCGCATAAAGCAGAAATTTCTTTTAGAGGAGAAAAATCGCCATCCATTGAATAAACAGATTCAACGGCTACAAAAATAATTCCATTGGAATTTTTTAAACGTTCTTCTAAATGAAACAAATCGTTATGTGAAAATCGCAGAGAAATAGTTTTAGAAAGTTTAATACCATCGTGAACGGAAGCGTGAATTAGTTCATCATAAATAACAATGCTATCTTTTGGAAGCGATGAAAATAAACCAATATTCGCATCGTAACCCGAATTAAAAATCAATCCAGCTTCGGCTTTGTGATAAGCTGCAATTTTTTTTTCTGCATTTTCAACTAATTCGGAATTGCCTGAAAGTAGGCGAGAACCAGATGAGCCGTTTGAAAATATTTTTTTTTCGGACGATTTTATTTTAGCTTTTAATTCTGTTGAACGAGCAAATCCTAAATAATCATTAGAGCAAAAATCAATTAATTTTTTTTTGACAGAAAGTGTTCGAAGTGAACTGTTTTGGTGGCGAATTAAAAGAGCATCAGACAAAAAAGTAAAGGTCTCATCTTCTTTTTTTACATCTTTCATAAAGGATTCTTTTTTACACCCAAATCAACGCGAATGCCAAAGACAATACTGGCACTGTAAATATCGTGAACAATAATACTTGGCTCTTCGTTTTTGTTGTTTCGAAAATATTTGAATTCCAAACATGGAGAAACGTAAACGTAGGTTTGTGTAAACAATTCGTAATCGGCAAGAAAACCTACATTAGCAAGGTAAGTACTCGCCAACGCGCTTTGTCCGAAAAAGCCTAAATGCGCCAAACCGTTGTATCCGTAGTAACCCAAGCGACCAAGCATACTGAATGAATATTCTTTATTGGTTTCGGGATTAAACGGAATTTCAATCATACCATAAAATTTATCGAAACGAATATTGTCATCGAAAATAATATAATTGCTTGCTATTGTGGAAGGAGAAGTAAAATAAAGTTTATCTAAATAAAAATTCTCAAAGGAAATGCCCATTCCCAAACGAACTCTATCAACCGGAAATGAAACCTCTAAGTTGAGCATTTTTATAGCGTTTTGTGTTTGAAAAGTAGTGTTTCCAGTTTCAATCACAGATCCATCTGTACTTAGTAAATCCGTATTCTGAAATCTCGAAAACCATTTTGCTTGACAAATTCCATAACCCAAAGCAACAAAATATTTTTTGTGTTTTTTATCAAGCGTTCCGTGATCTCCAAATCCATAAGGACTTGCAACAGCAATAATTGCAGCAAAAAAGAAACATAAAAGCGTACTTATTTTTTTCAAGCAAAAAATTTTTTTGAAAATTAATTTTTGGTTTCAGCCAAATGCTTTGTTCTGCTTTTATCTACTGCACGAGGTTTTAAGCCTAATATCGAAAACATTTCCATATCTGTATTAAAATCAGGATTTGGAGTTGTGAGTAATTTATCGCCAGCAAAAATAGAATTAGCACCAGCTAAAAAGCAAAGTGCTTGTCCTTCCAACGACATTTGTGTTCTACCTGCCGATAAACGAACAACCGTTTTAGGCATTACAATTCGCGTAGTGGCAATCATTCGAACCATATCCCATATTGGTAAAAGCGGCTGATTTCCAAGCGGAGTTCCTTCAACAGGAACAAGTGCATTAATAGGAACAGATTCCGGTTGAGGCGTTAAATTAGAAAGCGTATATAACATTCCAATTCTGTCTTCTACTGTTTCTCCCAAACCAATAATTCCGCCAGAACAAACTGTAACATTGGCTTTTCTGACATTTTTTATGGTATTAAGACGATCTTCATAAGTGCGTGTTGTAATTATTTTTTCGTAATTTTCTTCGGAAGTATCTAAATTGTGATTGTAAGCGTACAAACCGGCATCTGCCAATCGTTGCGCTTGATTTTCAGTAAGCATTCCTAATGTGCAACAAACTTCTAATCCTTTTGCATTTACTGCTTTCACCATTTCTATCACATTGTCAAAATCTTTATTATCACGCACTTCGCGCCAAGCAGCACCCATACATAAACGAGATGCGCCACCTGCTTTTGCTTTATCGGCAGCAACTGTTACTTCTTCAACAGATAATAATTTATGAACTTTAACATCGGTGTGATAACGTGCCGCTTGCGGACAATAACCGCAATCCTCTGTGCAACCTCCTGTTTTTATGGAAATAAGCGAACTGATTTGAACTTCTTTCGCATTATTATATTGATGATGTACGCTTGCAGCGCGATATACAAGCTCCATTAAAGGAGTATTATATACTTCTAAAATTTCATCTTTTGTCCAACTGTTTTTAATTTCCGCCATAAAATTTATTTTTAGGTATTACAAATATAGTTTTTTTCAGTCGTAAAAATACCGAATGTTTTTAATTTACAAGGTTCCTATATAAAGTTTAATTTATTTAATAGGTATAGCTGACTATCAGGCTTTTCCATTATCAAATTTGAATTGTACATTATTCGTTTGATTGCGGTTTAATCAATTTTCGTAAAAACAGAAAACAAAAAGAATAAAAACTCTTTGTTTTTTTCTATGATATTTAAAGAGATTCATATAAATTCGCTGCGTTTTTTAATTTAACAAACCACAGCCGGAGTATTCCGGTAGATTTAATTAAAGCAAATGGCTACACAAACTAAAGCAGTACCAGAAAAAGCATCAAAATCCTCTAAACACATGAGTATGTTTGAAGAAGTAATGGCAAGATTAGACATTGCGGCAAGTAAATACAAGTTGTCGGAAGATGTTGCAAAAGTGCTCAGAAATCATGAAAAACAAGTGATTGTGAGTTTGCCAATTATGATGGACAATGGAAAAATTCAAGACTTTGAAGGTTTTAGAATTATTCATTCCACAAAATTGGGACCTTCAAAAGGTGGAATTAGATATGCAATGGACGTAAATTTAGATGAAGTAAAAGCACTTTCGGCTTGGATGACTTTTAAGTGTGCGGTTGCAAATTTACCTTATGGAGGAGCGAAAGGTGGTATAAAATGCGATCCAAGAAAATTATCCGTAGGTGAATTAGAAAGATTAACACGTGCTTATACTATTGCTATGTGCGATATTTTTGGCGTTGATAAAGATGTTCCTGCTCCTGATATGGGAACCGGAAAACGTGAAATGGCTTGGATTTTAGATGCTTTTAATAAAATTAAAGGACATCAAGAACCAGGAGTTGTTACTGGAAAACCAATTACTTTAGGTGGTTCAAAAGGAAGAGAAGCTGCAACAGGAAGAGGTGTAATGGTGGCAACTTTGGAAGCAATGAAAAAATTGGGTATGGATAAAAAACATGCTACTGCCGCTATTCAAGGATTTGGAAATGTAGGAGCAAATACCGCCAGACTTATCCAATCAAAAGGAATAAAAATTATTGCTTTATCAGATTATACTGCTGCATTTTATAATGAAAAAGGCATTGACGTCAACAAAGCTTTATCTTATGCACAGAATAATGGTGGTGTATTAAGAGGCTTTACTGGTGGAAAAGAAATTAGCAACGAAGAATTGCTTACTTGTGAAGTGGATGTGCTTATTCCTGCTGCTATTCAAAACCAAATTACAGAAAAAAATGCGGCTAATATTCGTGCAAAACTTATAGTTGAAGGTGCAAACGGACCAACAACTGCCGAAGCAGATGAAATTCTTCACCAAAATGGAGTGATTGTAGTGCCAGATATTCTTGCCAATGGAGGAGGAGTTACTGTTTCTTATTTCGAGTGGGCACAAAATAAATCAGGTTATTACTGGTCGGAAGATGAAGTAAATGCAAAACACGATGCATCTATGGAACAAGCTTTTGAAAATGTTTGGTTTAACGCACGTCAATACAAAACAACGTTGCGAATTGGATCTTATATAACAGCTCTTAAAAAAATAGATAAAGCAGTTAAGTACAAAGGTAGTTTTTAGTTTTTTTTTATTTTTCTGAAAGACGCAAGGTGTCTGCCTTGCGTCTTTTGTGTTTTTATAATATTACAAAATATATTTCATGACAATTCACAAAGAAGGTTATCCAACCATTATTCTCACAGCTATTTTTTTAGCGATACTCAATTTTATTGTCTGTTATTTTTGTGCCGGTTGTGAAATAATTAAAATTCTTACGTGGATTTTTTCAGGATTTTTAGCAATTATTATTTTGCAATTTTTTAGAAACCCCAAACTCAATATTGTTATCAATGAAAATGCAATTATTGCTCCAGCCGATGGTAAAGTAGTGGTTATTGAAAAAGTATTGGAATCAGAATATTTTAAAGATGAAAGAATTCAGGTTTCTGTTTTTATGTCGCCATTAAATGTGCATATCAATCGTTTCCCGATAAGTGGCATTGTGAAATATGTAAAATATCATCCCGGACTTTACTTAGTTGCTTGGCACCCAAAATCATCTACCGAAAATGAACGCACCACTCTTGTGGTAGAGCATAAAAACACGCAGAAAATTTTATTTCGGCAAATTGCCGGAGCTTTAGCAAGACGAATAGTATATTACGCCAAAGAAGGCGATAATGCTGTACAAGGAAGTGAATTTGGCTTTATTAAATTTGGTTCGCGTGTGGATATTTTATTGCCTTTGGATGCAAAAATAAAAGTTGATTTAGAGCAAAAAGTAAAAGGCGGACAAACCGTTATTGCTACATTTTAAGTTATTAAAAATGATTTTTTGAAATTACAAAAGTGAATAATAATTATTTGTTTAAAGATAGATTTAGAATTAGTATTATTCTGTATTGCTCTTTAGTAATTGTATCAGGATGTTCTTTGCTAAAACAAAAGACCTCTTGTGTAATTAATAGAGAACAGTGGCAACTTAGTTCAGATTATAGATATCGTATTTCCAAAACGGATACTTTCGATATTGCTTTGAAAAATAAAACGCCAAAACAAATAATTAAAATTTTAGGAACGCCTGATGATTATAAAGGAAACGATTATAAAAATGATTTCGTCTATTGTTTTGATGTAAATCCAAAATCAAATAAACATTCGGATGAAAAAGGAAAATGCTGTGCCTGTAAAAGTTCTTTTGTTGTTATTAATTTTAAGGATGGAAAAATGATTGATTTAACTTTTGTTTTAGTTGATTAGGCTGAATTTACACGAAAAAGCAATATAAAAGAATTGAGCGAAAAATTATTTTTTTAGAAACATAAAAACAACTTATTGCCATTGTTGGTGTTCTCACCAACAAGTAAATTTTCTCTGCGTTTAAATTGCAGATGGATTAACCTGCAATTTAAAAATATTTTAAGTTGTTATGTTTTTTTGGAGCGAATAAAATCCGAAAACTATTTCGCTTTTACTTTAGCAAGTACAGGAAATTTAAGTTGAGCGAAATAAAAACTTCCGAATAAAACAGCGTTAAAGAAAAGATCTCCACCAACTGTTCTTCCGAAAAAAGGAATTCCGGCAGCGTAAGTAGTAATAAGTCCAGTAAATCCTGTAATAGATCCGCTTTCAGCCCAAACTCCGAAATTGGTAATCAAGAAAAATAAGATAGAACCAATTAAAGATAAACCTATAATACTTCCAATTTTAGATTGTTTACTCATTGTAATTCCCATCAATGATATAAGAGCGAAACTTCCGTAAACAAAAATCATAGTATTGTGAAACCCTGTTCCAGAAATAAGTTGTAAAGCTGCATCGCTTAAAAACATGGCTAACAAAGGAATAATAAAAGCCAATTTTTTATTTTCAAAACGCATTCCACCAAATAAAGCAATGGCTGCGATAGGAGTGAAGTTGTAAGGATGCGGTAATAAACGACTAATTGCTGCAATAAATATGGCAGCAGAAATAAAAATAAAACGTGGATTAAAAATAGATTTCATAGAATAAAATTTTAAATCGCTTTTCTTAATTTTCTAAGACTAATCATTTCTTCTTTTTCAGAATCCCAAATTTTAAGTCTGAAACAAGCAATCACATCTTTTATTTTGAGTGAAGTTGTTTTTGGATGTTGCAATTCAGGCACTTTTTTCATTGCTTCCGGCAAACGGTAAAATGGAATTCTTGCATTAATGTGATGGATGTGATGATATCCAATATTAGCTGTAAACCAGTTCATTAAACGACTCATTTTCATAAAACTGGAAGATGCTAATGCTGCATTTTCATACGTCCATTTAGCATTTTGTTTAAACATAACTCCAGGGAAATTATGTTGTGCGTAAAACAAATAAGCACCTAAAGCAAAAGCGATTGTAAAAGGAATAATCATCACCAATAAAAAGGTTAGCCAACCGAAAAACCAAATCAACAAAAAAGCTGCGGCAAAATGTAAGATGATTGTAATTAAAGAATCATAATGACGTTTCGGGCTACTAATAAAAGAACTCACACACATTCCGTAAAAGAAAATAGTTAAATAACCCAAACCAATTGTAATTGGATGACGAGAAGCAAGATAGGAGAAGCGTTGCAATTTGGTAGAATTTAAGTATTTCTCTTTTGTCATAATAGGATAAGAACCAACACTTGCGCTAAAAAGTTTTGAATTATGCTTGTGATGATAATTATGAGTACGTTTCCAAACGCTTGGTGGAGCAAGAATATACATTCCGACAATTTCCATGAAAATTTTTGCAATCCTCGATTTACGAAGTATTGTTCCATGTTGATAATCGTGGTAAATAACAAATGTTCTACCGATTAATAAGCCACTTAAAATACTTAAAAACAGACGAATGAAAATATTTAGGTGTGCAAAAGTAAGTGTTACAGTTGCCGCCAAAAAAAGGACAGTACTTAAGGTATAAAGCCAACTTTTAAATTTGCTTTCGCTTGAAAATTCTTTCGTTGCTTTTATTAGCTCTTTTGCAGTTAGTATCAACTTATTTGAATTAAAAAATGAAATACAAAGATAGCCTTTTTTTATAACCTTAATTTTAATTTTTAGTTTTTTTTAACGAAAGATAATAACAATAAAAAAATTATTTTTTCTGACGAGGATCTAAGGCATCTGTTAAACCTTCTCCAACAAGGTTGTAAACAGTAACAGTGATGAAAATGGCAAAACCAGGGAAGATAGCAAGCCACCAAGCTGTTGGTGATTGTCTGGCTGCTGAAAGCAAAGCTCCCCAAGTAAGTGTTTCAGCGGGAACGCCAATTCCTAAAAAGGAAAGAGTGGCTTCTGTTAATATGGCACTTGCAATACCAAAAGCAATAGCAATTAAAACAGGCGAAAGTGCATTTGGAA
>DATLTG010000179.1:0-5534 GCA_035533735.1 Bacteroidia bacterium | reverse complement strand
TGACGGAAAGAAAAATGGAAATTGCACTATATGGTTTGATAATGGACAAATAAAAAGCGAAGGTCCTTTTTTAAATGATAAGAAAAATGGAGAATGGGTTTGGTATAACGAGGATGGAAAAAAAGACATGCAAGGATTACTAAAAGAAGACAAACGAGAAGGAAAATGGCAGTATTGGTATGAAACAGGCGAAAAGCAATCGGATGGTTTTTATAAAAACGATATGCAAGACAGTTTATGGACGTATTGGTATAAAGATAGCGTAAAATGGCGCGAAGGACATTACAAAGAAAATTTAAAACAAGGTCAATGGAATATATGGTTTGAAAATGGAAAATTACTGCAACAAGGTAGTTATGTAGATGGACAAGAAAATGGTTTGTGGAAATCGTGGTTTGAATCGGGACAAGAAAATAACGAAGGATATTTTAAAAACGGAATGATGAATGGTTTGTGGAAAGGTTGGTACGATTCCGGGAAACCAAGTTATGTGGGAAGTTATACTGATAATGTGAAAGATGGACATTGGCAAACATGGTTCGAAAACGGGAAACAAAATGAAGATGGAACTTATGGCAATGGAAAAAAGGAAGGACATTGGAAATATTGGTCACAAACGGGTATCGAAAGCAGTGAAGGCGATTATAAAAATGAAATTCCGAATGGTGCTTGGACGTATTATTATGAAACAGGAGTTAAGTTTTTAGAACAACATTTCAAAGACGGAAAATTGGACGGAAAAAGCACCATGTGGTATCCGGATGCAAAATTACAAAGTATCACCAATTACACACTTGTTAAGGAAAACGGTCGTACGACAAGCAAACCCAATGGCGATTGGATTTATTACGACAAAAATGGAAACGTTACGCTGAAAGTAAAATACAAAAACGGGGAGAAATTGTATTGAAAAAATAATTTTTGAGCGCAATAAATCATGAAAGAGAGTTGTACAAATTATATTGATTATTACCCTTTCGGGATGCTTATGCCTGGGCGTAATTTTAATACTACTGGATTTAGGTTCGGATTTAATGGCAAAGAGAAAACAGATGAGCTGTACGGAACCGGAAACGCTTACGATTATGGAATGAGGATGTATGATGCGAGGTTAGGTAGGTTTATGAGTACCGACCCATTATTTAAAAAATATCCTGAATTATCAACTTATCAGTTTGCAAGTAATAGACCGATAGAAGCGATAGATTTAGACGGAAAAGAAGCGTTAGATGCCAGAGGACGAATTTATGAGATTGACGGTGGTAGTGATATAGGGACAGCTGATAGATTGATAATACATGGAGAAGAGTTAGAACTTGCTAGTGTTATAATGATGGGAGGTGGTACCACTATTACGTTTTTTTCTGATGGAGCATTTGGTCCGCAGTTATTTCGAGCTGGTGCAGATGTGGGAGCAATAGGAGGAGGTATGAAAGCCACTGGTGAATATATGAACAAGGACTATTTTAAAATGTCAGAAGATTTAGTTTTTGTTGGCGCAGGCTTAGGAGCTGGCAAACAGATGGAAAGATTTTCATTATACATAGCACCTGCAACAACAAATGTAGCTAGTAAAATAGAAGTTCTGTTAGATGCGCCTTTAGAGGGTATTTCTTACGGATTAAAAAAAGCGATAGATTCTAAACAATCACAATCTAACGCAAGTACAACCAACTCGTCTTCTGTTAATAATTCAGTTACAGGAACTAATTCAAATTCAGATACCGGAAATAAATCGAATGGCGAAATCGGGAATAAAACTACTTATGTTGGGACAGATAATCTATACACAATTAAAAAAGGAGAGACTTTGTCTTCAATTGCAAAAAGCCATAAAACAACAGTAAGTGCTCTCCATGAAGCCAATCAATCCACAATTAAAAATGTAGATAAGATTCAAGCTGGACAAGAAATTAATTTAAAAAAATAATTTTTTATCATTTTTATAAATTTAGCTGAAATACAAAAAACAACAACCTAAAATACATAGACTAAGGATGAATCAAAATTTATATATTTTATTATGGTGGGCAAATGATGATCGAAGATGGATATTACTATGTATTTTTTTTTTCCTTCCTTATGGCATTCTTACGCTACCAAAATCAATGAAACGCTATGGAAATAAATTATATGGCAAACAACCAAAGACCTTAAACAGACAAGAGAGATTTGCCAATTTGAGTTATTTCTCAGATTTGCGTTTACGACAATTTGCAGTAGCCGCTGGCATCCTTTGTTGTTTCTTTTGGTTTGATTTGCCTCTTTTTGGATTATTTATGGCTTTTGGTATTACAATAGTTTATTCTATAATTTTATTTCTGTATTACTTTAGGTGGACAGATAAAGGATATAAATTTCAAGAGGAAGAGAAAAAAAAGAAAGAAGAAAAGGAACAGAAAAAGAAAGAAGAAGATGAAGCGAGAAAGAAAAAATATTTATAAAAAAACCTTTGCCAGCGTACATTACTTTCCACGAAAAAGCGATATAAAAAGGTACGCATTGGTAATTGAAAATGGATAATTATAAATTGATAATTAGCAATTAGGATTTAGGCATTGGAAATGAATAGTTACTTCAAAAAAATAATTTTTCAGCGTAGCAACCATTAATTTCCACGAACAAGCGATATAAAAAAGTACGAATATTCGTTTTTGGGTAAAAAAGGTTTTAGCTTCGGTTTTCCGAAAAAATATTTCAGAAAAGAGAATAAAAAATATTTTTAAATCCCCGATATTTATTTTAAAAAATATTATAAAAATTCTACGTTTTTAAATTTAAAAAAATACGTAACGCAGCGTAACGTAGAAAAAGAGTTACGTTACGTGATTTTATAAAAAACGTTACGTATAATTTTAAAAAACGTAACCATTAATTTCCACGAAAAAGCGATATGAAAAGGTACGAATATTCGTTTTTGGGGTTATAAGGGTTTTATCTTTCATTTTCCAAAAAAATATTTCCGAAAAGAGAATGAAAAAGGAATTTATTTTTTGATTCGTGAAAAAATAATTTTTTGAAACAAAAATCTTTCTAAAAAAATATTTCTCTGCGTAGAACAAATAAAAAAAGGCATTCATAAAATATTTTTTTCGTAAAAAATATTTTATAAAAATAAAAACACCACGTAACGCCCAGTTACGTAGAAAACGAGTTACGTAACGTAATTTTAAAAAAACGTAACGTAAATTTAAAAATGTAACCCATAATCCAAAACAGCGTAACGGATTTTATTTCAAGCCTTGTTGAAATATTAATTCAATACTTACTGAAATAAGAGAAATAAATTCATTTTTGAGGCATCTATTTTGTAAAACAATACTCGTTTTTGTACATTTACCTATCAAAAAAATAAATCGAATTATTTTTCGGTACGTATTTTGTTTTCATAAGAGGTACGTATTTTGTTTTCATAAGAAATAAAATTTATCTTGAATATCGGTTATAAGAAAAAAAAAATTAAAAAATACTATCATGGAAAACGTTCCTTTTGTTATCACCAATGAAATAGCAACAGAATTAAAAAAAGCCATTTCGAGTGCTTTACCAGACAATGAGGATTTTTTAATATATGCAAAACCCTTTCTAACTAATATTGTTATACGCGATAATTACGAGCAACTTTTGGACATTTTAAACAGGGCAGGAATAAAAGACGTAGAAGAAATAATTGACAGGATAGCAGGATTTAAGGAAGTTGTAATAGATAATAGTCCTGAGTTAGTACAAGGGATTATTAATTTAATACAAAATGAAACAACGCAATTAGAAGCGAAAGGAGCTACGTTGGAAGAGATTCAAAAGGCTATAATGGAAACGATGTCTTTTGAAAACATAACGCCTTTGATTGCTAAAACAAGTAATGATTTGCAGGATAAATATCAAAATGGTTTTATCCTATTTGATAGGAATACCGTTGAATTATCAGATGATGAAGAAATCTTGACAAATTATTTCGGACTACTAATTGCTAAATTGTTTTTGCAATACATGATTAATCAATCACAAATTAGCGAAGAAGATTTTGCTGTATTTATGAAAGAATTTTTGCTAAACTATTTTGAGGGCATGGATGCCTTGTATGATGAAATTGTGCCGAAAGAATTAATCACGTTTATAGAAAAAATAAAAATTCCGAACGAAGAAAAATTACGTGCAAAAATAGTTGGAACAAGTTCTGTAATTGAAATTGCTCCAACGGACAGTAAAACACAGGCAGAAATAGCAGCTTCGCCAATACAAATACCGCAAGGACAGGAATTTAAAACGCCTATTAAAGCGTACAGTCCGAAAGAATTATGTGGTTTGTATAATATGACTGATAAATTATTTCGTTCCCAAGTGAATGATTACGCTCAAGAAATTGGGCAGCTTGGTAAATCGAGAATATATACCATGAAACAAGTTTATACCATCTTTTTTTTATTGGGCGACCCAGCACTCAAGAATAAAACGAAATAATTTTTAAATCTCGCTGCCTTTCACAGCCCCTCACACCCTTTCACTTCCCCTCGCGGAAAAATACTTTTTTAGTTCAGTTATACTTGCACGTCCAGTGTTTAAAAAACGGATATGCTAATGGCAAAACTAACACCCAAAGACCCACAATACGGTATTCCTGTATCAGCGCGAATACGCGGAGAAGTTGCGTATAAATTTAACGAGCAGGCGGAAAAATCAAATAAAACACTTTCACGTTACGTATCGGAATTTATTGAAAATGCTTTGAAGCAGGAAGCAAAGCTCAGAGAACTTTCTATACAAATAGAAAAGGCAGAGCAAATCAATTCCGAACAAGAAAAAAAACTGCAAGAACTTTCAGAACAACTAAAAAAGGAAGCTGCTATTTATAAAAATACAGTAGGAAAATTCATTTTAGAAATTACGGAAGGCAATGAAAAAAAAGTAAATCAACTTATACAAATCTTTAACGCTATTCTAAAAAGTAGCGGAAATGCTTCGTAAAAAATACAAATCAAAAAACGTAAAAAAAATGGAACAAGAACAAAAAGAAAACAGAAAAAACACAACTGATTTAAGTAAAATGGACGAAGCTCAGGCAACAATAGAAAAAGCATCTCTGATGCCAGCACAGCTGCAACAAAAAGAAAATAGAAAAAACGCACTGTTAATGGTGGGCGGCATCGTACTGCTGCTCCTATTTATATATGCTGTTGCAAAAAGCGGTAAGGCAACCAATACAATGAGTTTGCCCGATGTGCTTCCATTAATCGAAGGACTTTAAACAGAAAAAGAAAAAAACAATGCGACCGCCCATCACCTATTACGGAGGAAAACAAAAAATGCTTAAATACATTCTTCCATTAATTCCGCAGCATGAAATTTATTGCGAAGCCTTTATGGGTGGAGGCGCGGTTTTCTTTGCCAAAGAACCAAGCAAAGCAGAAATCATTAACGATATAAATGGAAACGTAAGTAATTTTTACCGTGTGGTACAAAGCGATTTTGATTCACTTAAAAAATTAATAAATGGCACATTGCATAGCAGAGGCACGTACAAAGAGGCTTTAGCC
>DATLTG010000178.1:0-3366 GCA_035533735.1 Bacteroidia bacterium | reverse complement strand
CGGACTTAACAAAAAACGGTATCAATAATAAATCTCCAAAATTCATTGCCTCAAACAATGAAATACCAGACCGTATAAAACTAAACTCAAAATGTATTTTAGTTTCTCGTTCAGGTTCATTGGGATTAGTAAACATTGTTGATGATGAAACAATCAATTCAATTCTTTCATCTCATATTTTCAAATTAGAACTCAATACTGAATTGGTTTTACCAATTTATATGGAAGCATTTTTAAGAAGCACAATTGGACAAATTCAAATATTCAGAAATAATAATGGTGGCGTAATACCTGAAATAAACCAAGACGCTTTAAAATCAATTATTGTAGTTGTTCCACCACTTGACAAACAAAAAGAAATAGCAAACCATATTACCGACATTCGCCAACAAGCCCAACAACTAAAGGACAAGACAAAGGAACTTTTGAAAAAAGCAAGTGAAGAAATAGAAGAAATACTTTTAAACTAAACTGCAATGACAACGGACACGACACTGAAAAACGCCAACCCATTTGCAAGCACATTTTATTTTTTTGCCGACACACAAACCAACGCTAAAAAAATAAAAAGAGCTTGCAAGCCAACGCACTGGGGACACTGCACCCTTGACACGACAGACCTTCGGCCGAAAAGAAGCCAAGCAGGTAACAGCAGCTACAAGAAATTGGCGGTTCAGTGGTTAAATGAAGCATTGTGCTTCGTATCAAGTTCGGTGGTGGCAGACAGTTAGGTGCAACCCGCGTGGACAGTGTTAACTTTGAACATTTTAGCATTGAACGAACGGACTTGCCTGCATTTTAAAATATACCCGTTCGGGGTTTAAAACAATCGTTATTTATTTTATATACCCGTTCGGTTCTTTTTTGAATTTTTTGTCTATATTTGCACCCGTAAAGGTATAGCAACACAATGAGCAACTTATCATCATTCATCAAGTATCAACGTAAAAAAACAAAGCTAACGCAGGAAGAACTTGCTGCAAAAGCAGGGGTTGGCATTCGTTTTATTCGTGAACTGGAGCAGGGCAAAGAAACTATGCAATTAGATAAAGTAAATCAGGTGTTGTCTTTGTTTGGGTTTAACTTATCACCCAGCAAACAACAAATTGATGCATACGATATTTTTTGGAACTACTTTAATAAAGCTGTAAAAGTAACACTAACAAACAGGATAGTTAAGTATGGAATTATTATAAAAGAAATTACAGATAAAAAAGAAAACAAAATTTCTGCATGGCAATTTGTGCCAAACAATAATGCCATAAAGTATCAGCAAAAACCAGATGATAAGTTGACCGAAATTATTCTTCATAACGATATTCAAACAATTGAGGAACAGTAAGCAATGAAAAAAGGATTGGTATATAAAAAAGAAAAACTAAGTGGAGTTGTTTGGGAAGACGAGAACGGATATCATTTTCAATATGAAAAAATGTATTTGCAAAATCCAGTTTATGGAGCAGTAAGTAGAACACTTCCATTGCGTTCGGAGGAATTTATGGATAAATATATGTTGCCTTTTTTTGACGGGCTTATACCCGAAGGGTGGTTACTGCAAATAGCTATTGACAATTGGAAGCTAAACCCACGAGACCGAATGACATTACTACTTACACTTTGTAAAGATTGTATTGGCGATATTAGTATTAGAAACGAAAAATAAAATGAACTGCCTACTTTGCTATAAACCGTTGGATAAAGATGAAAAAGATTATCATTCAAAATGTGTAATGAAGATCTTTGGCTTAAAACAAATGCCAACGATTGATATTGATGAAAGAAAATTGACCACCTACGCAAAAAAAATTGTAGGTGCAAACACCGCTATAACAGGAGTGCAACCCAAATTAAGTTTGTGGCTGGATGAGAGTAAAAAAAATATTCGTTTCACAATTGTTGGTGACAAGAGCAACTATATCATAAAACCGCAAAGTGAAACTTATCAATCGTTACCTGAAAACGAAGATTTATGTATGCACCTTGCTGAAACATTTGGAATTGAGACAGCAACACATGGTCTGATTAGATTGCCGGCAGGAGAATTAGCATACATTACTCAACGCTTTGACAGGAAAAATGAAAGCAAATTGTCTTGTGAAGATTTGTGTCAACTTTCTGAAACATTGACCGAGCATAAATACAGAGGCAGTTATGAAAAAACAGGCAACATTATTAAGCAATACTCTACCCAATCTGGACTGGACACTTTACATTATTTTGAACTGGTAGTACTCAGTTTCATAATTGGCAATGCCGATATGCACCTGAAAAATTTTTCCTTGCTTGAAAAAACAGAAGGGCAATTTTCATTAAGTCCTGCCTATGATTTGGTAAGCACAATGTTGGTAATAAAAAACGAATCAGAACAAATGTCATTGACGCTTAATGGAAGAAAAAATAAAATAACTAAAAAAGATTTTGTGGCTTTGGCAACAAATCTTTCCATAACAGAAAAGCAAGTTGAAAACAGCTTTCATTCATTTTCAGAAAAATCGAAATCAGCACAATGGTGGATTGAAAACAGTTTTTTACCCGAAGAACAAAAAACTAACTTAAATAAAACCGTAACAGACAGAATAGGTTTGTTGAGTAAATAATGGCAATAGATATTATAATAAATCATTTTAAACAGATTACCGTTACTAACATCGTTTCAAAAAACTATAACGAAATAAAAATCTTCACCAAAAATTTTATTTCAGAAAAATTATGAAATCATTCGTAATTTTGTTTGAGCGAAAGAAAATTAAGTGATAAATAAAACCGTAACAGAATACATTAAACACACAAATATTAATAATTAGGCAACAAATAAAACAATGATAGAAAATATAGAACTTCAATTTTTAACTCTAACTGATTATAAAGAATTGAAAGAGGTAATGATAGATGCCTACTCTAATATGCCCAACTCATATTGGCAAGAATCTCATATTGAATCGTTAATTAATAAATTTCCCGAAGGACAGGTTGTAATTAAAATTAATAACGAATTGGCGGGTTGTGCTTTATCCATTATTATTGACTATGATGAATTTGGAGAACACCATACATACAAGGAAATTACAGGGAAATATACTTTCGACACGCATAATAGAAAAGGTGATGTGTTATATGGAATTGACGTATTTATTAAATCTGAATATAGAGGTTTAAGACTTGGACGCAGACTTTATGATTATAGAAAAGAATTGTGTGAAAAATTAAATCTCAGAGGTATTGTTTTTGGAGGCAGAATCCCCAATTATCATACGTATTCTGAAACATTATCGCCAAAAGAATACATCGAGAAAGTTAAAAGAAAAGAAATTCATGACCCAGTACTAAATTTTCAAATATCAAATGATTTTCATCCTTCAAAAATCC
>DATLTG010000177.1:0-8157 GCA_035533735.1 Bacteroidia bacterium | reverse complement strand
CATTAATTTTTACCCGAAAATCATACAATTATCATGCAGATTATAAATTCTCTAATCACTTTAAAATTCAATTTACAGGTGGAATTTCAAATGTACAGCGTAAAGCGATCGAAGACACAAATATTGTTGATTCTTACAATGATACTTATTATTCAAACGAAATTTATTCAGGAACATCTACCACCAATGAATTACAATTACAATACGATTTAAAAGGCATAACATTAATTGCAGGTGGAGGAATGTATAGTGAAACGATGAGCGAAAAAGGACACTATGATTTTTCAGGAACTGTTTCTACCAATAATTTAGATTCACTCAATCCACATCAAAACATTGATTATGGTTATGCACAAGCAGATATAAACGGGAAATGTATCAATGAAAAATGGAAAAATTTCAATTTGATTCTCGGTGGACGATTCAGTAAGCAAAATACTTACGGAAATAATTTTTCGTACGAAATAAATCCTTCTTACAAATTAAATCAACATTCATTGCTTTATGCAAGCTTTACCACCGGTTTTAATGCGCCTTCTTTATATGAACTATATTCTCCAGCAGATCAATATTCTTTGATAACACTTGGAGATAAAAATTTACAAGCCGAAACATCCAAAAGTTTTGAAATTGGAATAAAACACGATTTCGGAAACAATACCCATTTTTCCGCTTGTTGGTTCAATACTGTAGTGAAAAATTCCATTGAATATGTTTATTTGTGGAATAGCAAAACATCGGTTGATTCACTTTCGTATTCTGATTATATTGGCGATACATATATAAATGTTGGCACACAAACCAATACAGGATTTGAGTTTACGATTTCTTCTCAACTCAGTGAAAAAATTAATTTTTCAGCCAACATGAGTATTGTAAATGGAACGTTGCAATACAAACCTTCTTCTATCGATACCAATCAAACACACGGAAATTATGTGCAATTATTTAATGGAGGTGCTTTTATTACACAAAAAGTAAACGCCTTTGGTTTGTTACGCAGACCGGAAAATAATATCAATATTGCGATGACGTATCAACCCATTAAAAAATTAATTTTACGAATGGATGTTCGGATGGTTGGTGCACGTACAGATGCTGTTTTCGTTAGCAATTTGGGACCTTACGGTGCTGAAGGAACTACAGATGTTGCTGCTTATACGTTAGTTGATTTTAATGCGAAATATAATTTTTGCAAACATTTTTCTGCCGGCTTCCGTATGGAAAATATTTTCAATACTCCTTACAGTGAAATCAATGGATACACAACAAGAGGAAGAGGCGAATACGTAAACTTGAGATATAATTTTTAATTATTTTTAAATTTCGATGAAAGAAAAAGTGATTTTTTGTTGGAGCGGAGGCAAAGATTCCGCTTTAGCACTTTACAAAGTATTGCAAGAAAATAAATACGAAGTGGTTGTACTTTTAACAACCATGAACGAAACTTTTAAACGCGTTTCGATGCACGGAGTACGTGAAGAATTATTAGAAATGCAAGCTGATTCTATCGGAATTAAATTAGAAAAAATGTATGTGAAAGAAGGTTCTAATGCAGAATACGAAAAAAAGATGGAAGAATTTTTACTTCGTTACAAAGCAAAAGGCGTTGAAAAAATAATTTTCGGAGATATTTTTTTAGATGATTTACGCGCTTATCGCGAAGCTAATTTAGCCAAAGTAAATATGCAAGCTATTTTTCCACTTTGGAAAAAAGACACTAAAAAATTAATCGAAGAATTTTTATTACTTGGTTTCAAAACAATTATTTGTTGCGCAAACGATGCTTATTTAACTGATAAACATGTAGGCGAAATAATCACTCAAAAGTTTATAAACGAGTTGCCAAATAATGTTGATCCTTGTGGAGAAAATGGAGAATTTCACACGTTTTGTTTTGAGGGACCTATTTTTAAAAAGAAAATTTCGGTTACCATCGGAGAAAAAATATTTCGTCCATTAGAAATAAAAATTACGGATGATAAATGTTCTTTGCCAGAATCTAAAACAACAGGTTTTTGGTTTTGTGAATTGTCCAAACGGACTTCTTCCGAGAAATAATAACAAAGTAATAATGCATAAAAAAGGCTTCTTTTAGAAGCCTTTTTTATTGAAAATAAATCAAAAAAAATTATTTTACAGAATCCACAACAGCTTTAAAAGCTTCAGGGTTATTCATTGCTAAATCAGCTAAAACTTTACGATTTAAATTGATGTTTTTAGAATGAATTTTTCCCATAAATTCTGAATATGACATTCCGAATGGGCGAACACCTGCGTTGATACGTTGAATCCACAATCCGCGGAAATTTCTTTTTTTAGATTTTCTGTCGCGATAAGCGTACGTTAAACCTTTTTCGAGAATGTTTTTGGCAATTGTGATAACATTTTTACGTGCTCCCCAATAACCTTTTGTTTGTTTAAGAATTTTTTTTCTTCTGGCTCTCGAAGCCACTACGTTGACCGATCTAGGCATAGTTTTTAGTTTTTTGGTTGACAGCGTTTCTGAACTTCAGAAATCTTTTTGCTGGTTACCTGGTTAATAAATCAGAGAATTATTTGTTGTATTGAAAAATTAATGTCCAACTCCAAGTAATGCTTTTATACGTCCAGTATCTGCTTTATCAACAGTTCCAGTATGTGTTAAAGCACGTTTACTTTTAGTAGATTTTTTTGTCAGGATATGACTTTTAAAAGCGTGTTTTCTTTTTATTTTTCCTGTTCCGGTAAATGCAAATCTTTTTTTCGCACTGGAATTGGTTTTTACTTTTGGCATTTTGATTCAGTTATTGAAATTGTTTTTATCTATTTTATCTAATCTTATTACTTACTTTTTTTTGGTGAAATAATCATTATCATTCTTTTTCCTTCTAATAATGGTAATTGTTCCACTTTTCCTTGTTCTTCTAATTCTTGCGCGAATCTCAATAATAAAATTTCGCCTTGTTCTTTAAATAAAATCGAACGTCCTCTAAAAAATACAAAAGCTTTTACTTTTGCCCCTTCTTGTAAAAATTTGATGGCGTGATTTTTTTTAAAATTATAATCGTGCTCATCGGTATTTGGTCCAAAACGAATTTCTTTTACTACAATCTTTGCGGCTTTCGCTTTTAACTCTTTTTGTTTCTTTTTTTGTTCGTATAAAAACTTTTTATAATCAGCTACTTTACAAACTGGAGGATCAGCATTTGGCGATATTTCAATCAAATCAAAACCAGCTTCTTCAGCAATTTGAAGTGCTTTTTCTATTGGAAAAACACCTTGTTCTATTCCTTCTCCCACCACGCGAACAGTGCGTGCTTTAATCCGCTCATTAATAAAATGCGGGTCTTCTTTTTTTTGAAAACGACCTCTGTCTGCCGAGCGAACGAAGGGCGTAAATGGCGTTGCTATATGTTGTTCCTCCTATTAATTTGTTAAACTTATTATTTATTAAAACGCAACCAATTTGGCTTCGATTTCTTTTTTAATCACTTCGGCAAATTCATTTACGGAAAAACTTCCGATGTCTCCTTCACCTTGTTTCCTTGCCGATACTGTATTTTCATCTTGTTCTTTCTCTCCCACAATCAGCATAAACGGAATTTTTTTCAATTCTGTATCTCTGATTTTTCTGCCTATTTTTTCACTTCTCTCGTCAACGAAGCCGCGAATATCGTAATTATTTAGCAATTCCAAAACTTTTTTTGCATAATCATTGTATTTATCGCTTATCGGAAGTACGGCAACTTGATCTGGCGTAAGCCATAAAGGGAATTTTCCGGCACAATGTTCTATTAACACCGCCACGAAACGTTCTAAAGAACCAAAAGGTGCGCGGTGAATCATAACCGGACGGTGTTTTTGATTGTCGCTTCCGGTGTATTCCAATTCGAAACGTTCCGGTAAATTATAATCCACTTGGATGGTTCCTAACTGCCATTTTCTACCGATTGCATCGCGTACCATAAAATCCAGTTTTGGTCCGTAAAAAGCCGCTTCTCCTAATTCTACAACGGTTGTCAATCCTTTTTCTTTAGCAGATTCAATAATGGCATCTTCTGCTAATTTCCAATTTTCATCAGAACCAATATATTTAGTTTTATCATTTGGATCACGCAAAGAAATTTGTGCGGTATAATTTTCAAAATCGAGTGCTTTAAAAACATATAAAACCAAATCAATTACTTTACAAAACTCTTCTTTTACTTGATCTGGGCGACAAAACAAATGGGCATCATCTTGTGTAAATCCGCGCACTCGTGTTAATCCGTGCAATTCGCCAGCTTGTTCATAACGATAAACGGTTCCGAATTCAGCCAAACGAACGGGCAAATCTTTGTATGATTTTGGTGATGCTTTATAAATTTCGCAATGATGCGGACAATTCATTGGTTTCAAAAAAAATTCTTCGCCTTCATGTGGAGTGCGAATCGGTTGAAAGGAATCTTTTCCGTATTTTTCATAATGTCCGGAAGTAATATATAAATTTTTATTTCCGATATGTGGTGTAATTACAGGTAAATAACCTGCTTTCACTTGTGCTTTTCGCATAAACTGTTCTAGTTTTTCGCGCAAAGCAGTTCCTTTTGGAAGCCAAAGAGGAAGTCCCATTCCCACTTTTTCAGAAAAAGTAAATAATTCCAATTCTTTTCCAATCTTGCGATGGTCGCGCTTTTTAGCTTCTTCCAATAATACTAAATACTCCGCCAATTCTTTTTGTTTCGGAAAAGTGATACCGTAAATGCGCGTTAATTGTTTGTTTTTTTCATCACCTCGCCAATACGCTCCGGCAATGTTCATCAACTTTACAGCTTTTATAAAACCAGTATCCGGAATGTGTGGTCCGCGACATAAATCGGTGAAATTTCCTTGCGAATAAAAAGTTATTTTTCCGTCTTCTAAATCTTTTAATAAGTCTAATTTATATTCATCTCCCTTTTCGGTGAAATAAGAAATAGCGTCTTTTTTAGAAATTTCTTTTCGAATATATTTATTGTTTTGCCGCGACAACTCCAGCATTTTATCTTCAATTTTTTTGAAATCTTCCGATGAAATAGCTTTTCCGCCCAAATCAATATCGTAATAAAAACCATTTTCGATAGCTGGTCCAATTCCGAATTTTACTCCAGGATATATTGTTTCTAAAGCTTCTGCAAGCAAATGTGCAGACGAATGCCAAAGCGTAGCTTTTCCTTCATCATCGTTCCACGTTAATAAAGTCAATAACGAGTCTTCGTTAATTGGTCGGGAAACATCCCAAATTTCTCCGTTTACTTTTGCGGCAAGCACGTTTCGAGCTAAACCTTCGCTAATACTTTTTGCGATTTCGAGAGCTGATGTTCCACGTTCGTATTGTCTTTTGGAACCATCGGGTAGGGTAATGTTTATCATAATTTGCGCCTATCTACAACATAGGTTTTTGTTTGTGAGGTGCAAATATAATCAGAAAAATAAAATGTAGAAAAATTATTTTTTAGAAAATAATATTCTATTCAGTTTAATAGAAATACAATTAAAGTTTTAAGCGGAAACCAAATCAAGAATGGATTCAAAAATAAATTTGCCATCTGTGTTTCCAAGTTCTGTATCTGCGGCTCTTTCGGGATGAGGCATCATTCCAAAAATATTTTTTTGTGCATTGCAAATTCCGGCAATATTTTCAATGGAGCCATTTGGATTTGCGGCATCTGTAATTTCACCTTTTTCATCGCAATAGCGAAACAAAATTTGCTTGTTCGCATTCAGCTTTTGAAGCGTTTCTGCATCCGCATAAAAACGTCCTTCGCCATGTGCAATCGGAATTTTTAATGCTTTTTTATAGGGAATATTTCGCGTAAAAACAGTTTCGTTATTTTGTGCAGTGATAAAAACATTGTTGCAATTAAATTTTCGGTTACTGTTGTGCAGTAAGGCTCCGGGCAATAAACCGGCTTCGCATAAAATTTGAAATCCGTTGCAAATTCCGGCTAAATAGCCGCCATTATTGGCATGTTTAATTACTTCTTCCATAATGGGCGAAAAACGCGCAATGGCTCCGGAACGCAAATAATCTCCGTACGAAAAACCACCTGGAAGTATAATAAAATCACACCCTTGCAAACTGGTTTCTTTGTGCCACAAAGCCACTACATTTTGTTTAAAAACATTTTTCAAAACGTACAACATATCCTGATCACAATTGGAACCGGGAAAAACAACTACTCCAAATTTATTTGCCATGATTTTAATTTTATTGATGCTTCAAAAGTAAAAAAAATCCGCGTAAGCGAAATGAAATTAGAACGGAAAAAAATATTTTTTTCAAAAATGTTCCAATTTTAAAAAAGTAACTTTGCGAGATGAATTTTTTCAAAACTTATTTTTCAAAACTTTTTTTTACGGCAATTCTTTTTAGTAGTTGTCATTTTAAAACAGATACGAAAAGCCCACAAAATATGGATAAAAAGCAATATCAATTTACCAATCATTTAATTCACGAAAGCAGTCCGTACCTTTTGCAACATGCGCATAATCCCGTAGATTGGTATCCTTGGGGCGATAGTGCGTTGGAAAAAGCCAAAAAAGAAAATAAATTATTGCTCATCAGCATCGGTTATTCGGCTTGCCATTGGTGTCATGTAATGGAACACGAATGTTTTGAAGATACAAGTGTGGCGAATATTATGAATAAATATTTTGTGTGTATAAAAGTGGATCGGGAAGAGCGTCCTGATATTGATCAAGTTTATATGAATGCTGTGCAATTGATGACTGGAAGCGGTGGTTGGCCTCTTAACTGTTTTGCTTTGCCGAATGGAAAACCATTTTATGGCGGCACTTATTATCCGAAAGCAGAATGGAAAAATTTGTTAACGAATATTGCTGATACTTTTAAACTGCATCCGGAAAAAATAATTGAATACGCGAATCACTTAACAGAAGGAGTTCAAAAAAGTGAGTTGATTACTAAAAATTTGCAACCTGATGATTTCAATGCCGATTTTTTAACGCAAGTATATAAAAAATGGGAAACGAGTTTCGACACAGTTTATGGCGGTCCGAATCACGCTCCAAAATTTCCTTTGCCGAATAATTATGAATTTTTGCTTTCGTATTATTCTATTTCCAAAGATAAAAGTGTTTTAAAACAAGTGGAACTTACGTTGGATAAAATGGCTGAAGGCGGAATTTTTGATCAAGTTGGTGGCGGTTTTGCACGCTATTCGACAGATGCACTTTGGAAAGTGCCTCATTTTGAAAAAATGTTGTACGATAATGCGCAATTGGTTAGTCTTTATTCACAGGCATTTCAGCTCACGAAAAAAAAATCGTACAAGCAAGTTGTGGATGAAACGTTGGCATTTATTGCGCGCGAAATGACTTCTCAGGAAGGTGCATTTTATTCTTCCATAGATGCTGATTCGGAAGGAAAAGAAGGGAAATTTTATGTGTGGACAAAAGCAGAATTGCAACAAATTATTGGCTCTGATTTTAATTTGTTTTCCGAATATTACAATGTAAATTCGCTAGGTTATTGGGAAGATGGAAATTATATTTTACTGCGAAAAAGTTCGGACGAAGTTTTCGCAAAAACGCATGATATTTCAGTCGAAAAATTAGAAAGTAAAGTGCAAGAATTTAAAAATAAATTATTGGCGGCTCGCAATAAACGGGTTCGTCCTTCATTGGATGATAAATCATTAACATCTTGGAACGCACTGATGTTAAAGGCTTACGTAGATGCTTACAAAGCTTTTGGCGAAAAAAAATATTTAGATGCCGCTTTGAAAAACGCTAATTTTATTTTGAAAAATCAACTAAGAGCTGACGGAGGATTAAACCATAATTATAAATCCGGAATATCAAGTATTAATGGATATTTAGATGATTATTCTTTTACAATACAATCGTTTATAAGTCTTTACCAATGCACATTTGACGAAAAATGGCTGACAACTTCTAATCAATTAGCGGCTTATTGTATTACTCATTTTCAAGATAAAAATTCAGGAATGTTTTACTTTACTTCTAATTTAGATTCGGCATTAATTGCTCGTAAAACCGAACTGATGGACAATGTTATTCCTGCTTCCAATTCAAGTTTGGCAAATGATTTATTTATGTTGGGATATTATTTCGATAATACAAGTTACATCTCTATGTCAAAACAAATGCTCAATAATGTAAAACCATTTA
>DATLTG010000176.1:0-4154 GCA_035533735.1 Bacteroidia bacterium | reverse complement strand
TTGTAAAAGAAATAAACGGAATGAAACACGAACCGGTGGAAACATTGTCAATTGATACACCTCAAGAATCTTCCGGAAAAGTAATTGAATTAGTTAGCCAACGTAAAGGCGATATGTTGATAATGGTTCCGAAAGGAGATTTGATTCATTTGGAATTTGAAATTCCTTCGCGCGGATTAATCGGTTTGAGAAATAATATTTTGACTTCAACTGCCGGAGAAGCAATTATGGCACATCGCTTCAAAGCATTTTTGCCTTGGAAAGGTCCAATTCCAGGACGTATTTCTGGAGTACTTATTTCAAAAGATAAAGGAACAGCCATTGCGTATTCTATTGACAAATTACAAGATAGAGGCAAATTTTTTATTGATCCAGGTGACGAAATTTATACTGGACAAATTGTTGGAGAACACATTCGTCCGGATGATTTAGTAGTAAACATTTGTACAGAAAAAAAATTGACCAATATGCGTGCTGCCGGAACTGATGTGAAAATGCGCATTGCTCCGAAAATTAATTTTTCGTTGGAAGAAGCGATGGAATATATTCAAGCTGATGAATATGTAGAAATCACACCAAAATCTATACGTATCCGTAAAATTGTTTTGGAAGAAGGCGAACGCAAACGTTCGAAACCAAAAGTAGAAGCGTAAGTTTTAGCTGAATATTTAGAGCATAAAAAAGCCTTTGAAAAAATTTTTCAAAGGCTTTTTCTTTATACCGTATTTTATTTTTATGCTTTAGGAGCTGCTGCTTTTTCTTTGATAGTTTTAGCAGAAGTTAACATCGTTTGAATAGCTTCTTGCGGATAAATATCGCTGGTCAAATCTTGTACTACATAAGCTGATTTTCCTGTTTTTACAATCGTATAAAAATGGAATTCAGGACTCACAATTTGTGATTGGTACATTAATGTTGTAGAATCTTGAAGAATAAATTTTTGGAATTTATCTACATCATTTCCGGCAATATCAGCTTTTTTCAATTTCATATCGCCTTGTCCTTGAGATATAGAGATGGCATAATTTTTACCAACAGTAATATCTGTTTCGCCATAACTTTGAACAGTAATGGTTAATTTATTTTGCGCGGTATCCGGAATATCAATAGTAATAGGTAATCCGCCACGAGATGTTAAATCAATTTGAACCATTCCGGCAGGAATTACATCTGCTGAATCATCTGCAGTTTTTCCGTTTTTACAACTTCCTAAATAAAGTGCTAAAGGTAAAATGAGTAAATAAATTTTTTTCATGTTTTTATGTTTTTTATAATTTGTCAAAACAAAGATATAGAAAAATAAATTTCTGAATACATTTATCTGTCAACACAATAATTGTACATTCGTTTTCAAAAAAATATATTTTGAAAATCCATTTTACTCCCCATTGGTTAGAATTTAAACATCCGTTTACTTTATCTGTCGGCTCGCGCACGCACACTCCTATTGTTATTACAGAAATTGAGCACGAAGGTTTTATTGGTTTTGGAGAAGCATCCATGCCGCCATATTTAGGTGAATCGCACGAAAGTGTAGTAGCGTTTTTACAAAAAGCAAAAAATATTCTCGAAAAAATTTCAGGCGATTTTAGTATTGAAAATATAATGTTAGAAATAGATGCACTTGAAAAAAACAATACAGCTGCAAAAGCTTCTGTTGATATTGCATTACACGATTTACAGGGAAAAATAAAAAACAAACCGTGTTACGAAATACTTAGTATCAATCCTTCAAATATGCCTTTGACTTTTTTTACACTCGGTATGGACGAGCCAAAAGTGTTGGAGGAAAAAATAAAAGAAGCCGATGAATGGAAAATTTTAAAAATAAAACTTGGAAGCGAGAATGATAAAAAACGAATTGAATTTATTCGAAGCATTACCGATAAACCTATTGCCATTGATGTAAATCAAGGATGGAAAGATAAATTTTTTGTATATGATATGTTGTGTTGGCTGAAAGAAAAAAATATTTTGTTTGTGGAGCAACCGATGCCGAAAGAAATGAAAGAGGAAATGCAATGGTTGAAAGAAAAAAGTCCGGTGCTACTTTTCGGTGATGAATCGGTGCAACGTTTAAACGATATAACCGAAGCAGCACAAATATTTCACGGCATCAATATAAAATTGATGAAATGTACTGGAATGAGTGAAGCGATAAAAATGATTGAACGAGCACGTGAACTAAATTTAAAAATTATGATTGGATGTATGTCTGAAACATCTTGTGCAAACGCTGCTGCGGCACAATTAGCACCTTTAACAGATTGGGCAGATTTAGACGGACCTGCATTAATTAAAAAAGATTTGTTTAGCGGATTTGAAGTTAAAAATGGAAAAGTAAAACCGAATAATTTGCCGGGAATTGGCGTGTATTTAAAAAAATAATTTTTTTAGAGATTGTAAAAATTAAAATAAAGAGCAAAAAAAAGCCCCGATTTTCGGAGCTTTTTACTTTTTCAGCAACTTATTTTTTCTTTGCTGCTGCTTTTTTCTTAGGAGCTGCCTTTTTTTTAGGTGCTGCTTTTTTAGCAACTGCTTTTTTCTTAGGAGCTGCTTTTTTAGCTGCTACTTTTTTCTTAGGAGCTGCTTTTTTTACTACTTTTTTTGCCATGGTTTTATTTTTTTAAATTATTTGATACGAAGTACGATAAATAATTAATGCAAATGAAAAATGTGCTTCTTATTTTATCAACACGGATTTGTTGATAAAGTAGAATCGCAATTTACTTTTTTTTACGAAGATTGTTTTTTGTTTTTCGAAAATTTAAAAAAAGAATTAGCTTAAAACTATTAATAGAATTAGCACTTTGGAGTTTATTCCTTTTATTTTCTAAAAAATATTTTTCAAAAAAAACAGGAAAATATTTTTTAGAAAATTAAAAAATGAAAACGAAATTTATTTTTTTCTTTCGAGAAGTGCCATGTAAAAACCGTCACAATTCATCAATTCGGGCGAATATCTTTTTTCTCCCATAAACTCCCAAGACGGATTTTTTGAAATAAAATTTTTAATTTGTTCTTCTCCTTCTGACGGCAAAATGCTACAAACAGCGTAAACCAGCTTCCCTCCTATTTTTGTCATGTGAGAATAACGTTCTAAAATTTCACGTTGTTCTTTTTTTACACGTTCAATTTCTTCCAAAGAAATTTTCCATTTACTATCCGGATTTCTTCTCAGCACTCCTAAACCGGAACAAGGAACATCCAACAAAACTCTATCTGCTGTTGCATTTAAACGTTTTGTTGTTTTTGATGATTCCACCATTTTTGTTTCAATAATATTTGCTCCGGCACGCGAAGCTCTTTTTTTGAGTTCGGCTAATTTCCAATCTTTGGTATCGAGTGCAATTATTCTTCCTTTGTTTTTCATAAACGAAGAAAGGTGTATGGTTTTTCCACCTGTTCCTGCACAACCATCTATCACACGCATTCCAGGTTTTACATCTAAAAAATCAGCGACCATTTGCGAAGCAACATCTTGCACTTCAAATAATCCTTGACGAAATGCTTCCGTACGAAAAACATTTCTGCTGAATTTTAATTCGAGTGCAAAAGGTGCCCAAGTAACCGGAAAAGTTTCCACTTGTTCTTCTGCTAATAATTTTTGTAAATCATTTAGGGTAGTCTTTAATAAATTAACGCGTAAAAACATAGAAGGTTTTTTGTTAAGTGCGCGCGCCAAATTATTCCATTTTGCACCCACTTCTTTTTCACATAATTTATCTAACCAATCCGGAAACGATTCTCGAATGGCACGAATGCGTTCGTATTTTTTAGCTTTCAATGCTACTTTTTCAGGATGAATAGAATTAAAACGTCCACTTTCAGGCAATTCAAAATTGCGCATTAGAAGCCACGTTCCAAATAAATCCCAGCAATTGTTTTCAGAAGAAATATTTTCTATTCCGGCAACAGTTAAAAGTAAACGCCAATTTCGAACAATGTCGTAAACTGTATCTGAAACAAAAGCTCGATCTTTTACTCCCCATTTTTTATTGGCGCGCATCGTTTTTTCAATAGCTTTGTCGGCATAATTTTTTTCTTCAAAAATAAAATGGAGTGTTTTGAAAATTTCAAGTATATGTTTCGTATGAAACTTCAGGTGAAAATCTTTTTTCATGCGCTAAAGATAACCGAAATATTTTTCTTCG
>DATLTG010000175.1:0-7320 GCA_035533735.1 Bacteroidia bacterium | reverse complement strand
TCTAATGCCTCAAAAATGTTAGATTTTCCTGCAGCGTTCGGTCCTACAAAAACTGAAAAAGCATTTGGAGAAGATAATTTAAAATTAACAAGTGATTTGTAGTTTTTAATATTTATTTCACGTATTTTCATATTACAAATTTAAACAACTTTTCCATTAATGATAACTGTTTCTATTAGAGAGTTCCCAAACGAATAAGGAATAAATGAATAATTCGGAATGGGTTTGGTCATAAAAATATTGGCTTGTTTCCCGATACAAATACTGCCATGAGAATGACTTAAATCCATCGCGTAAGCAGAATTAATAGTGGCTGCATTTATGGCTTCTTCGGGCGTTAATTTATATTGAATGCAAAGCAACGCAATCATTAAATTCATGTTTCCTGTCGGACTGCTTCCCGGATTAAAATCGCTGGCAACAGCAAGCGGAAGTCCGGCATCAATCATTTTTCGCGCAGGCGGAAAAGGTAAATTCAGAAAAAAGGCGGCTCCCGGCAAAACTGTTGGCATGGTTTGCGAATTTAATAAAACATTTATTTCTGCATCGCCAACAAATTCCAAATGATCTACACTTATAGCGTTACACGCCACTCCTGCTTGCACTCCGCCTGAATTACTTAGTTGATTGGCGTGAACTTTCGGTTTCAAGCCGTGTTTAATTCCTGCTTTTAAAATGACTATTGTTTCCTCTTTTGAAAAATAATTCCGCTCACAAAAAACATCACAATAATCGGCTAATTTTTCTTCAGCAATCTGCGGAAGCATTTTATTTACAATTAAATCAATATATGCTTGGCGCGAATTTTCAAATTCTTTTGGAACAGCGTGCGCTCCCAGAAAAGTTGATTTTATTGTCAGCGGAGAAAGTGTTTTTAGTTTTTTAATAACACGCAACAATTTTAATTCACTTTCCAGTGAAAGTCCGTAACCGCTTTTAATTTCAACGGCTCCCGTTCCTTGTCGTGTAATTTCGTTTAAACGAATGAGAGCCGATTCAATTAATTCTTCTTCACTTGCATTTTGTAAAAGTTTGGCAGAATTAAGAATTCCGCCACCACGTTTAGCAATTTCTTCGTAAGATAAACCATTTATACGATCGACAAATTCTTGTTCTCTGCTTCCAGCAAAAACGATGTGCGTGTGACTGTCGCACCAACTTGGAAAAACAATTTTTCCGGAAGCATCTATTACAGTCAAATCCGACCAATCCGTAATTCCCGGAAAATCTTTCATCGAACCGAAATCAGCAATTTTATCATCTTCAATTGCTAACCAAGCCTCGTCAATGCACGAAAGTTTTTTCATTTCTTCGCCTACCACTTTTAAGCGAAATTTTTCTTCCACTTGCACCAGCGATTTTATATTTTTGATAAGGATTTTCATAAGGAATATTCTATAAAAATTAGCATTAATCTATTTTGGAAAGAATGAATGCCCATTTCACCTTTCATAAATTAATTTTTTATCGTGTTCAACAAAAGGTAAAATAGTTTTAGAAATAGCTTGAGATGAAACCAAATCTATTTTTTTATGAAGTTTTTTTTCGAGTTCTAATTTCATCGAAACAAAACTCAAGCCGATGTGTTTCGAATAATCCAAATCCACCAAAATATCAATATCACTATTACTTTCCGCCTCATTACGTGCGTAAAAACCAAAAAGATATGCTTTCAGAATGGGTTTATCTGAAAAAAAATTTTTGATAATGTTTTTGTCTTTTAAACTGAGTTGCATACATCAAAAGTAATAAAAACTACGCATTTAGTAATTCTTAAAAACAAAAAAAGCGAAAGTTTAAAACCTTCGCTTTGATTCTGTCAAAAATAATTTTTTAGGAAGGCTAATCCTTCAAATTAAAAGTACGTTGTACTTCATTGTAATTTTTCCAATTCACATTTGGATTTGCTTTTATAATGCTTGGCGCAACACAAACTACTTTTATTTGTGTAGAAGTACTAAAAACTGAATTTGGATCAGATCCTGTAGATGTAGAAACATTGTATGTCCAATTTACAGTAACTACACCAGTAGTATAATAGTCAGTAGCCAAATAATCTCCTCCAGCTTGATAATAATCATATGGAACGGTATTCCAAGTAGTTCCGTTATCAAAGCTCATATACACATCCACTGCACCTGAACTATTTATAGAAGCAGTGAGTGCAGGTACGGAAAGGGTTACATAATAACTTGGGCTATTGTATCCCCAAGAAGTAACAGTAAATGCGGCACTCTGCACATTCGCATTTCCTTGTGGTCCTGTTGCACCAGGTGCACCATTTTTTCCTGTACACGAACCTAAAAACACAGCTACTGAAGCTGCGTAAAATAAAAGTTTAAATTTTTTCATAATGTTTTGTTTTTTTATTGTACCTACTCGTAAGCTTTTCGGTATCCGCTTTTTCGGAAGTAAATATATAAATAATTCCTATTTAAACAGGAATTATTTAAGCAGGTAGTGCAAAACGAGGTTTTTGTATTGCTTTACGAATAATTTTATCAAATTTTATGAAACGAAAGCCCATTTCTAAAGAAGAGAAATTATATTTAAAAAAGCTCGGAAAAAGATTTAGGAAATATAGAACAAAAGCAGGACATACCAGTTCGGAATATTTTGCTTACGAAAATGATATTTCAAGAACTCAATACGGAAAGTATGAAGCAGGAGGAAATATTCAATTTAGTACTTTGGTTAAAATTTTAAAAGGTCTAAACGTAACTTTTGAGGAATTTTTTAAAGACTTTGATTGAAAAAAATTTAAATAAAATCTATTCCAATTCTGCAATACGCAACATAATACGCTCCATTTTTTTCTTCATTTCCGAAGCGGAACATTCGTAATTATTAGCAATAATGGAAAAGCAAATCAAATTTCCATTTTTATCATTTACATAACCGGCATAACTTCTATCGCGTGAAACGTAACCACTTTTTGCATGCATATTTCCTTCCGCAAAAGTATGTTTCAGCATATTGTGCAACGAACCTGTTTTTCCGGCAACAGGCAAGGAACGATAAAAAGCAGAAAAAATAAGTGAATCATTGGCGATGGTTCGTAACGCAAAAGTTTCCTGATAGGTTGTAATTACATCTTCTCGCGCTAAGCCGCAACCATCAGCCATATACAAACCATTCAAATCCATTCCTTGCGATTTCCAAAAATTTTCCACCGCATTTATTCCGCTGCGTTCACTTCCGTAATGGTATTTTTCTACACCCAACGTTTTCAGCAAATGTTCCGCAAACAAATTAATGCTAAACATATTGGTAAAATACACAATGTTATCTAAGGTTGGCGATTGATAAACATACAAAAGATGACGTTCGTTTTTTTTATCTTTTCCTTTTTCAGACGCATTTTCATTTTGTTCTTTCTGAAATAAATCAAAGCTATTAATGGGAGCTTCAGCTACTGAAATATTTTTTTTCAGTAAACTTTCGTACAAAGAATAACTACAAAAATAAGGCGCATCAGGAATAGAACCTTTCACTGGAAACTTATGTTTATGAGCAGGAATAGTACCGCTAACATAAGCAACATCGCTGTAAGGCGAACTGTAAATCATACTATTATCGCGATAACCGCGCGTTCTCAGATAATTTATAAATTTTAAATTCGGGACAAAAGGTTCAACAGTATCAATTCGGGTAGAATCATTTTGGATGTTACCGGAATCAAAATAAATGGTGTAAATATTGTCTTTATAGGAAAGTCCGCAAGCACCAGAACCGTAATAATTTCCCATATCTCCCCAAACCCACTCGTCCGAAGTAGTATTAAAATCAAAAATACTGGCGTCAGCAATAATAGTTCCAGTAATTTTTTTAATTCCTTTTTTGTGAATAATCTCCGCGAAATAATCCATCAAATCGGTCGTATCATTTTTCTTTTTAAAATATTCCGAGCCTAAAGAAGGATCGCCTCCGCCTTTGATATATATGTTTCCATTCAAAACGCCAGCTTTAATAAAACCATCGTATTCAATTTTTGTTTTAAATCGAAAATTAGTTCCAAGTTCCGAAAGTGCTGCTCCTGTTGTCATAATTTTCATGGTACTTGCCGGAATAAGCGATTTATCATCGTTGTAATCTGCCAAAATTTTTCCGGTTTTTACATCCATCACACAAACGCTCCAACTTCCGTGAGAAATAGTAGAATCATTTTTGAGTTGCTCGATTTCAGTATTTAATCGAACAAAAGAAGAATCTTGATTTTGTTGCGCTTTTAATAAAAAAACATGTGCGAAAAAAAAGCTGCATAAAAATATTTTTTTTATCATTCCAATGATTTTTGAAAAATTAAATCAATTTCGGTTGCCATTTTTCTATCCAAATCCGTTATTTTATTTCCTACTTCGTGCGTGTATAATTGAATACTTACTTGATTATAAATATTGCTCCATTCGGGATGATGATTCATTTTTTCGGCAAGTAACGCCACTTGCGTGATAAATGCAAAAGCTTCTGAAAAATTATCAAAAGAGAAATTTTTTTTCAAACGATTGTTTTCTTCTTTCCACATATTTTTTTAAGGATTTGCATAAAATTACAATTTTTCAGATTCCGATTTTGAAAGCAGTCAAAAAATAATTTTGGAGCACTATATTTTCTATTTTTGACGCATGATTACAGACCGCCAACTTTTTTTACAACATTTAGCTCCTACCAGCGATGCGCCACTTGCACTCGAAATAAAAAAAGCAAAAGGAATTTATCTGTTTGATGCGCAGCAAAAAAAATACATGGATTTAATTTCAGGAATCAGCGTAAGCAATATTGGACATTTGCATCCGAAAGTGGTAAATGCTGTGAAAAAGCAGCTCGATAAATATATGCACTTAATGGTTTATGGCGAATATATTCAATCTCCACAAGTGCAATTGGCGAAAAAAATTTCGGATGTTTTACCAAAAAATTTAAGCTGTTGTTACTTTGTAAATTCAGGTAGCGAAGCAGTTGAAGGCGCGTTAAAATTAGCGAAACGTTATACCAACAGAAGCGAAATTATTTCTTTTAAAAATGCTTATCACGGAAGTTCTCAAGGCGCTATGAGCGTGATGGGAAATGAAGAAATGAAAAATGCGTATCGTCCATTATTACCAAATATTCGCTTTTTAGAAATCAATAATTTATCTCAACTTGAATTCATTACCAAAAAAACAGCTTGTGTAATTATTGAACCTATTCAAGGCGAAGCAGGAGTTATTGAATCGAAAAAAAACTTTTTAAAAGCACTCCGAAAAAAATGTTCTGAAACGGAAACACTTTTAATTTTTGATGAAATTCAAACCGGATTTGGAAGAACAGGAATAATGTTTGCTTTTCAACATGTTAACATTATTCCTGATATTATTTTATTGGGAAAAGCGATGGGAGGCGGAATACCAATTGGAGCGTTCGTTTCGTCAAAAAAAATAATGAAAACCTTATCTGAAAATCCTGTTTTAGGTCACATTACTACTTTTGGCGGACATCCGGTTTCGTGCGCTGCAGCACTTGCTAATTTAGAAGTTATTACTTCTCAAAAAAATAATTTTGACGTCTTGAAAAAAGAAAAATTATTTCGTACATATTTAAAACATTCTGCCATAAAATCTATTAGAGGAAAAGGTTTGCTGTTAGCCATTGAATTTGACAGTTTTGAAATCAATAAAAAAATTATTGATCGTTGTATAAAAAACGGCATCATTACCGATTGGTTTTTATTTTGTCCCGAAGCTATGCGCATTGCTCCTCCGCTAATTATTACGGAAAAAGAAATAAAACTGGCTTGTAAAATAATTATGGAAAGTATCGCTTATTTTTTTGATTAGCTTTGTTCTACATTTTTAAAATTCCGAAAAAATCATGAATGTTTTAATTGTTGAAGATGAAAAAAGTCTGGCAAAAGAGATGAACATCTTTTTGAAAAAAGAAGGTTTTGTTTGTGATATAGCGCACACCGGAAAAGATGCTTCTGAAAAAATTTTTGTAACACCTTATGATTTTGTATTACTCGATTTGGGCTTGCCTGATTACGAAGGATTGGATTTATTGAAAGAAACAAAAGAATCGAATCAAGATGCTGCCATTATTATTTTGACGGCTCGTGGCGGAACGGACGACAAAATTAAAGGCTTGGATTTAGGAGCAGATGATTATTTGGCAAAACCATTTTCGCTATTAGAATTACATTCCAGAATGCAAGCTATCATTAGGCGAAAACATGGATTAAAAAAAAACAATGTAACGATTCGTGAATTTGAAATTGATTTGCAAAACAGAACCATTCATTGTAAAAAAACACCTGTGAATCTTACTAAAAAAGAATTCGATATTTTACATTATTTAGTATTGCATAAAAATAGAGTAGTTACACGACTTCAATTAACGGAACATATTTGGGGAAATATTCTGGAAGACGATTACGATTCAAACTATATTGATGTCCATATAAAAAATTTACGAAAAAAACTTTCTACTTATGATGATATTGAATGGTTTGGAACTGTTAGAGGCATTGGTTATCGATTAGAAATTTAAAACCTAACCTATTTAAACCAAAAAAATTCTGCTTGAAACTATATTCAAAATTTGCGTTATTTAATGCCATCTCGAAAGTGATGATTATTGCTGCGTTTATATTATTTGTGCCCACTATTATTCATAAAGTAGCATTGGTTCACAATGATTATAGGCTCAAAAGCATGAAAGACCAAGTATTAAAAATTATAAAAAAAGTGGGATTGGAGCAATTCATTCATGACGAGCCTGACAGTAGTTTTGCGAGTTATAATATATTAAAAGAAGAATATATTTCTATTGTACCGACATCTATTCCGTTAACAGATATTAAAATTGAAAATTCGTTACGAAGTATTGATAATGAAGTAGTAGATTATCGCGTATTGGATTGTACATTTATGGATGGTAATCAAACTTATCTTTTGGAAATTGGGCGCAGTTTAGCAACCGTTGAAGATTTTGATTCGACCTTAAAAAAAATAGCGTTTTACGTACTTATTTTGGGATTATCAATAACGGTTATTATCGACATTGCATTTAGTAAATATTTATTGCGTCCCTTCAATCGTATTATTGAAGATAAACTGATTACTGCTAAACATCCTGAAACATTTAATTATACTCCTATCAATACTAACACAACCGATTTCAAGTATTTAGATGATACCATTAACGAAATGATGCGCAAGATAAACGATGCCTTTTTGATTGAAAAAGAATTTATCGCTAATGTTTCGCACGAATTATTAACGCCCATTTCCATCCTTCAAACAAGACTTGAAAATATGTTGGCTGACAGTTCTTTGTCTGAAG
>DATLTG010000174.1:0-2989 GCA_035533735.1 Bacteroidia bacterium | reverse complement strand
GCAATTAATTTTTTTTCGTAGCCCGAATTTTTTATTTCGTAATACACATTTTCTACAATTTCTTCCATTCGCGCTTGAATAATGTTCGATAAATTTTTGACAGAAATTTCTTTATGCGGACGACCTCTCAAACCTGGAATCGAAACAATTTCATTTTCTTGATTTTCGCTTGCCAAAGCAGAACCAAATTTAATTTTCAATAATTCTGCTTGACTTTTAATAATCGTGCAACCTTCTTTAATGTCTTCGGTAATTACGTTTCCTCCGAAAGGGATAACAGCAGTATGACGAATAATTCCATCTTGAAAAATAGCCACATCAGTAGTTCCGCCACCCACATCAACCAATACAACTCCTGCTTCTTTTTCTTCCAAACTCAACACGGCATCCGCTGATGCTAAAGGTTCCAATGTTAAGTCCGCCACTTGTAATCCAGCTTTTTCAACACAGCGATAAATATTTTTAGCTGCTGCAATTTGTCCAGTTATAATATGAAAATTGGCTTCCAAGCGAATGCCAGCCATTCCAATTGGATTTTTAATTCCTTGTTCATTGTCAATAATATATTCTTGTGGCAATACGTGAATAATTTCTTCTCCTGGCAAAACCGCTAATTTGTACATATCTTCAATCAATCTATCCACATCCGCTTGGCTGATTTCCTCTTCCAAATTATTGCGGGTGATGTATCCGCGATGTTGCAAACTTTTTATGTGCTGACCTGCAATACCAACATTTACCACTTTTATATCAACACCCGATTTTGCTTCTGCTTCTTGAACAGCTGTTTTTATTGATTGAACCGTTTGTTCAATATTTTGCACAACGCCTCTTGCAACTCCAGCTGAGTCACTTTTTCCCAAACCAAGAATTTCTATTTTTCCAAATTCATTTTTACGACCAACAATAGCAACTATTTTAGTTGTTCCAATGTCGAGTCCTACAATTATTTCAAGTGATTCCATGTTATTATTTTTTTGTACAAACTATTTGATCTTTATATTTTAAATTGATGATTGCATATTTATTCCACCAGCCTGTAGTGTTCAATCCTTCTCTGTAAAAAATTTTCAGCTTATTAAATTTCATAGCTAAATCTGTCGTATCGCCTAAAATAATTTTATTCATTCCTACTCTCGGAATCAAAACAAAATCCGAATCTTGATTCACAAACATTTGCTGAAACTGTGCTTTTAAAAGGCTATCGCTGTTTATATATTTTGCAATTATATAAATTGAACCCAATAATGTTTGTTTATTTAATGTGGAATCTTTGATAATATCATTCAAATTATCGTTGTAATATTTCGCATACGATTCTTGCAAATTTCCATTCACAACAAGTACTCGAGAAGTATATTCGTCCGACAAAGGCATTAATTTTCCGGTAACATCTATGTAAAAACTTTCTCCATCTTTATCAAATAATCGAACCAAAGGCTGACGTTGTTTTACATTAATTTTAACATCTCCATTTACCGTTGAATACACTTGCGCATCTTCGATGTAAGCATTGTTATCAAGTGAGTTTTCTAAACCAAAAATATTTATTGTTGAAAACGGTTGATGCACAATTGAATCGCCTTTTGAATGAATAATTTTTTTAATATCATCTTGATTGATGAAAAAATTTCCATTGCTGTTTTTAATGTTTATAGCTAAACTTTTACAAAGCATCGCATCTTGTTTTTTACTCACAAATCCAAGCATAACAAACAATCCCGCTATCAGGAAAACCCAAAACGATATGTTTATTATTTTTCTCATTTATGATTCACAATTTATTTTTTGCAATCTATTTTTTATCGGTTCAACTAAAGCATCTATATCTCCGGCTCCCAATGTTAAAAGCACTTCCGGTTTTCTTTTTTCAATTTCATTTATAATTTCCTCTTTCGAAAAAATATTTTTTTCAGCTACCTTAATTTTATTTAACAACATTTTTGAAGTAACGCCTTCTATCGGCAACTCGCGTGCTGGATAGATTTCCAACAAAATAACTTCATCTAACAGCGAAAGACTTTTTGCAAATTCATCTGCAAAATCGCGTGTACGCGAAAATAAATGCGGTTGAAAAACGCCTGTTATTTTTTTATTTGGATAAATTGCTTTCACTGAATTAATGCACGCTTTCAGTTCTTCTGGATGATGTGCATAATCGTCAATGAAAATTAATTTTTTCGTTTTAATAATGTATTCAAAACGTCTTTTAACACCTTTGAAAGTGTTCAATGATTTTTTAATATCGTTTGCATTCACGTTCAATTGACGTACTGCCGCAACTGCCGCAACTGAATTTTCCACATTGTGATGTCCCTGTATTCCCAATGTGACATTTTCAATTACTTCATCTGGACAAACAATATCATATTTGTAAAATCCATTTTCAATAGAATTATTTTTTGTGTAATAATTACTTTTTTCATTTACAGAATAAGTCAATGTTCGTTTAGAATAAGAAATTTTTTCTTGCACATTTTTCTTCGTAATCAAAACCCCTTCAGCATTTATTTGATTTGCAAAAAGCGAATACGATTCTTCCATTTCATTTGCATCTCCATAAATATCTAAGTGATCTGCATCAACGGAAGTAATAACCGCCACATTGGGATGCAGCGTTAAAAACGAACGATCATATTCATCGGCTTCCACTACCACAATCGATTTTTTGGTAGCCAATTTATTTTCCGATTTTAAATTTTCGCTCAACAATAAATTGGTATTGTAATTTTGTGTGATACCTCCCAAAAATGCGGTACAATCAATGTTAGCTGTTTTTAAAATATGCGCAATAAGTGAGGAAGTGGTTGTTTTTCCGTGTGTTCCTGCAACTGCAATTGTGTAAGATTTTTGGGTTATCAAACCAAGTAATTCCGAACGTTTCATTAACTCAAATTGGTGTTCTTTGAAATAAACAAATTCGCCAAAATTTTTCGGAATAGCTGGTGTATAAACAATCAACAATTCGTTGCGTTTAAACGTTTCAAAA
>DATLTG010000173.1:0-2745 GCA_035533735.1 Bacteroidia bacterium | reverse complement strand
GTGGAAAAGTAAAGCGAATAGCAGAATTATCGCCTTCATCCACTTCCACAATTTCCAATTTATCCAACTTTTTAATTAAAGATTGAGCAAAAGAGGCTTTATTGGCTTTCGCCCGATATTTATCAATTAATTGCTCCGTTTTTTCAATATATTTCTGTTGATTTTTAGCCGCAGATTCTTGTTGTTCTTTCCGCTCTTTTCGAAGAACTAAATATTTAGAATAATTGGTTTTGTAATCGTAAATTTTTCCGGCAGAAATTTCAATAGTTCTTGTGGTAATATTATCCAAAAATGTTTTATCGTGGGAAACCATTACAACCGCTGCATAATAATTTTTCAAAAAATCTTCTAACCACTGAATACTTTCAATATCTAAGTGATTGGTAGGTTCATCAAGTAAAATAACATCCGGTTTTTTTAATAAAATTTTTGCCAATTCAATGCGCATTCGCCAACCTCCGCTAAACTCGTCTGTTAAACGATGAAAATCTTTTCGCTCAAAACCCAATCCCAAAAGTGTTACCTCAATTTCAGCATCTTTCGCGTAAGCTCCCAAAACATTCAGATGTTCATTTACATCATTGAGTTCAGTAATTAAATTCATGTACGCATCGCTTTCATAATCGGTGCGAATGCCTAATTCTTCATTAATTTCTTCTAAGCGTTTTTCCAGACGTTTCACTTCATCAAAAGCTGTTGCGGCTTCATTAAAAACAGTTTTCCCTAAACTATGCGTCATATCTTGCGGCAAATAACCAATGGAACAGCCACTTGGCATTGACACATCACCGGTAGTAGGTTTTTGCGCTCCTGCCAAAATTTTCAATAAAGTAGATTTTCCGGCACCGTTTTTCCCAGCCAAACCAATCCTGTCTCTGCGGTTTATCAGAAACGAAATATCTTCATACAGACTTCTGCCTCCAAAACTTACCGATAAATTACTAACCGAAATCATGTGTTTGAAAAATTATTTTTTTGAACCTATAAAATTTAAGGCTGCAAAAGTAATAAAAAAAGCAACAAATAAAGGGATAGATTGAATTTTAGCTATTACTTTCGGTATAAAAAGCAATAATTTTTTCAGCCAATACACGCGCAATCTTTTCATTGCTTTCGTGTGTCCAGCCTGCAATATGTGGAGTTAAAACTACTTTATCTGATTGTGTTAAATAGGTAAATGATTCTGAAAATGCTGATGTTTCAAAGTTTTCTAAAGAAGTAGATTCGTATTCCAATACATCTAAACAAGCGCCTAACACTTTTCCGGAAATAATGTTTTTTACTAAATCGCTTGTATTTAAACATTTTCCGCGCGCTGTGTTAATGATAAAAATATTTTTTTTGAACCGATTTATAAAAGCATCATTTATGAGATAATGCGTTTCATCCGTAAGTGGCGTGTGCAAACTGAGCACATCTGCTTTTTCAAAAATAGTTTCTAAAGTGGCTTCTTTTGCGAAATTATCTGAAAAATTATTTTTGTATTTATCATACGCTAAAACAGTAACGCCAAAACCTGAAAGCCTTTTGGCAAAAGCATTTCCCATGTTTCCATAACCAATAATTCCGACTGTTTTTCCGCCCAATTCAATTCCTCTATTTCCTTCACGAATCCATTTTCCGTTACGTACTTCAGTATTTGCGCGACAAATATTATTGAAAAGCGACAACAACATGCCAACTGCTTGTTCGCCCACTGCATCACGATTTCCTTCGGGTGCGTGAATACATTTAATTCCTTTTTTTTCAGCGTAAGCAACATCAATATTTTCCATTCCGGCTCCGGAACGTGCGATAAATTGCAGGTTTGTTGCTTTTTCAAGAATTGCTTGTGTAATTTTTATGCGACTTCTAATGACAATTCCTTGATAGAGATGCACATTTTTTTCGATTTCATCTTGTGTCCAATCGTATTTTAAATCGCATTGAAAACCTTTACTTTCCAATGTTTCATGAAGTAATGAATGATTGGAATCTATAAAAAGAATTTTTTTTGGATGTTGATTTTTTTCGCTCACAAAAACAAATTTGGTTTCGTTAAAATTCTAATGTTTGTCTGTTATGAAATTTCATTAATCCGTTCTTTCAAAAAATTTATTCTGGAAACTCTATCTAATGAAAGTGTTTGTTTTTCCTGATTGTTTACGTGTTCTAAAATAGCTAAATTGCTTTTTAATAAAGACAAAACAGGCAAATTTAATTTTTCGTTCAACAACACTTTTTCTTCCAATACAAAAGCTAAAGCAGAAAGTTCTTCGCTCGAAAAATCTTTTTTTTCAGAAAGCAGAAAAATTATTTTTTCGGAAGGCATTTTTTCAATTTCCTCTAAACTATACTGAAATTGGTCTTTACAGAAATCACTTAATAAATTTACTGCTCCTTCCCAATTTTCTTCTTCCTTTAATTCATCCAATCGCAACTTCATTTTTTGAAGCTCTTCGCGCACTCTCGAGAATAAATTGAATTTTAACATGGAATTCTGTAATTTATTAAGCCCACTCTTGTTTCACCTTATACTTCGAAATACTTTTATCTCGCGAAATAAGTGTCAAATTTTCGGCAATAGCTTGGGAAATAATTAATCTATCAAAAGGGTCATTGTGATGATTCGGCAACTTTGACAAGACAAAAAGATGATCATAAGTAATCGGAATTATTTCTATTTGATTCCTGTCTGCATACTCAAAAAGTTCTTTGAGCGAAATCCCTAACGATAATTTACCAATTTGTATTTTAATTGTAATC
>DATLTG010000172.1:0-6474 GCA_035533735.1 Bacteroidia bacterium | reverse complement strand
TTATAAAGATTATGCTGACGAAGGCAAACAAAAACAAATGACACTTGCAGGCAAGGAGTTCATCCGTCGGTTTGAGCAGCACATATTACCGGCAAGGTTTACCAAAATAAGAACCTACGGATATGTGGCAAACAGGAATCGCCATCAGCGCATTAATGAGGTGCTCAAAAAAATGAAGTTGCCTTTGCATAAAGGGTTAGTGAAAGTCCCTTTGCAAGTCCGCATGCTGGAGCGCTTTGGCATTGACATGAGCGAATGCCCTTGTTGCAAAAACAAAACATTGGTATTGGTGAAAATATTTTACCCGTGGAAGAAAGGAGATAATGGATAGAACATATTGCAATTGATATTTTTGTATGGTAAAAATGTCAATCACGCATTTGCGGGATAACAGGCGAACTATGTTTATGAAATAAGAATAAAGTGCAAAACAAAAGAAAATTACTATTTTTAAATCCTCAAAAGATTTTGAATGTATTAGAATTATCGAAAGAACATTTTTTGAGAACGGAATTTATTTTAAAATCGACATGACAGAAAAGAACTGGCTGATACTTTGTACCCAATAGCAAGTTTACGGCGACATCGGTCAACCCAAAAGTATACCGCAAAGCCCCGCAGAGTAATTTTTAATGCGGGGCTTTGTAAGGGGGCTTTTCGGATACTTTTCTAAGTGTTGTACGTCACCCTAAACAGCATCCTACTTAAATTCAAGCTAACATGACTTTGCCACCCGACCCCACGCTATTTTTAGCACATTGCAAGGCACACAAAACCCCGACACAAAGCCAACCTTGCAAAGAGCTAAAAATGCCAACACACAACCCACCCACCCCGGCTGACGAATATCTATCATCATTAGTTCAACACTTCAGCAATAAATCTTTACTCGACACCCAAGCCCACCCACCACCCAACTAACAAATTACCATGACTTGACCCAATTTTAAAGACTGGCCTCAGACGTTCAAACAATTAGTTAAATTTGAGACTCACATACAAATGAAAAAGGATAAGTACTTACAGATATTTAATTACCTACTTGAGTTTTCAAAACTTAGGAGTAATCCTGTAAGAGACATAGAGAGTTCCGACACTCAATATCCTGACAAAGTTTGGTTTGCCGACATTCCACAAAATGAAATTTTTGATTGCATCACTTTTCCGAATTATAATCAAGATGCTGATTACTGGTTAAAGATTGCCAAACCGAAAGGCGAACCACAACCGCCAACATTTGCCAAGTTAAGCGAAACACTTACTGACTGGATTTTAAAAGAAAGTTTGACTGATGAAAACGGAACCCCGATTTTGAAAGACACCATACAAAAAAACAACCAGACAATTTCCTTAACAGACAAACCCGAAGTTGAAGCAGAGTTTCAAACTTATCTGAACAACAAATGGATTGATGATTTAGAATTTTATAACAAGGAACTTGAAACTTATGAAGCCAAACTTGCAGAGTATGAAAAACAAAGCAAGACATACAAACATCTTTTCACCATTTACAACAAAGCTCAACAGTTCGGAGAAGAGTTTGAATTAATTGTTGGAGTTGGGCTTCTGCATTTTCAAGAGGATGCAAACAGTCCTATAATTTGCCGACACATTCTAACATCAAAAGCAGAAATCACTTTTGAATTTTCGTCAAGGGAATCTTTTGTAAAAGTTTCTCCAAGCATTGACAACGAAATACAAATTGAAACAGATGCAATACTTGATTTGTTTGAGCAGTTTGATTCAGCAGACATAATTGAAGCAGAGAAAAAAGTTGCCGAATTTCTCAAAGAGAAAAATATTAATGACAGTCCTTTTGACAATCAGATTAAAGAAGCAATTCAAATTTTCGCTGACAGAATACGAACAGACGGACAATCAAAAGATGATTTAGCAAAATCAAAAGAAGTTGCGAAAAAACCTACCCTTATTTTCGCACCAGCTTTGCTATTGAGAAAAAGAAACACAAGAAGTTTTACTGCACTCTATGAAAAGATAATAGAGAACATAAGCACCGCAAATGATTCAATAGACATTCCCTCAATAAATGACATCATCGGTTATTTGCAAAGCCCCGAAGATTTTCCAAGTGATTCAGAAAATGAAAGTTCAGGTTCATTGGATAATGAAACAATTTACTTTCCTAAAAAATATAACGATGAGCAAATTGAAATCATAGAGAAAGCAAGACGAAATAATAAAGTGTTGGTTCAGGGGCCACCAGGCACAGGAAAATCTCACACCATTGCAAATTTGATTTGCCACCTTTTAGCCAACGGCAAAAAGGTTTTAGTTACTGCTTACACAAAAAGAGCATTGGAAGTTTTGAAAAACCAATTGCCGAAAGATTTTCAAAACCTAACAGTAAATCTTTTGAGTGGCGATTCATCTTCTATTCAAGACCTTGATGCAAGTGTGAACGCAATCAATGACGAACTTTCAAGAATTACAAATCTTGACGGCTACAAAAAAGAAATTGAAGAAAAGGAAATAGAATTGTCTTCGCTAAAGGAACAAAAAGCAAATACAAAAAACGAGTGGCTAAAGGTAAAAGAGAAAACCACAAGGCGGCAAAACATAAATCGTATTTATCAGGGAACACTTTCAGAAATTGCAGAACGAATTGAAAAAGAACTTTCCGCTTTCGCTTGGTTCAAAGATGAATTTACCGACATCAGCAAAATTGATTTGCTTACCGACACTGAAAACTTCAATTCGCTGACACGATATTACCAAAGTATTGATTGCACAGTTTTCAATTTCACAATTCCACAAAAAGATAAACTTCTTTCGCTTTCTGAACTTAGAGAGTATCGAAATATAGCAAACGAATTATTTCAAAAATATTCTTCCAAAGAAGAACAAGCTACAATCAATTGTAAAGATTATCCCGAATTAAAAAAACAGTTGCAGGCACTTTACAAATTGTTTTCAGAAATTGAAAACAATGCTTTGACTTTCAAATCAAAAATCATAAGTGATTACCGCAACAATCTTTTTCTTTGGAAAGATAAACTTTCACGAACTGCAAACACATTAGTCGAACTACCAGACGAGAAACTAAAACAGTTTGACAGAAGTGTTGAAATAAAATATCCGAATGACAAAAGTTTGATTCAGATAAAGAGTGATGCAGAATTTCTTTTACAGCTATTGAATGAAGGAAAAAAATTGCGGGGATTACTTTCTGTTTTCAATAATCCTCTTGCACCTGCTAATATTAAGCAACGAAGATATTTTATTAAAGGTATTCAGGTAAATGGTAGCGATTGTGATACCCAACAGGAATTTAAAACTGTATTAGCTGACATAAAAACAAAACAAGATTTTGAGGAACTTAAAACCATTTGGGAAATGGAACCAACCGGAAATTCAAAATCTTATTTCGACAAAGCAAAGTTTTACAGACAACTCAAAGAAGATACAGAAGGTTTAATCAATTTGCTTTCAGAAACAAACAAAATAAAATCACAGATAGAATCAATTTCATCAGTTAGAATTCAAGATTATGAAAGTGCAAAAGTTCATGACTTGATTGAAGAAACAGACTACAATTTTCTGCTTGCACAGGCAAAAGGATTTAGGGCAAAAATTGTTGAAGCAAACAATCACCTTTCAATTCAAAACATTCATCCTATTGCAACGACAATAATTAAAACAGTTGCAAACATTGACACAGAAAAATATGAACAGCATCTTTCAGAAATTGACAACTTAATTTCAGAGAAGGAGAAGTATAACAATTACCAAAAACTTCAAGACAATCTTCACAGACATTTGCCAACGCTTGTGAAGGAAATTTTGGAAAACACTTTTGAGTTTTCAAATTTCAGACAACTTGAAAATGCAATTCATTTTAAACATGCTTTTGCTGAAATTGAAAAGTTGTTAGCCGAAGATTACGAGACAAAACTTACTGTAAAATTATCAGACATTGAACGACATGAGGAAAAACTAATTTCTACAATCGCTTCAAAGAAAGCGTGGCTTAGTGTTTTGGACGGGCTGAATAAAAATTTCTTGTTGCGTCAGCACTTGCAAGCGTGGGTGCAAGCAGTAAAGAAAATTGGCAAGACAGGAACAGGAAAGAGAGCATTGAAGTTTAGAAAGGAAGCACAACATCAAATGGAGAAGTGCAAAGATTCCGTTCCATGTTGGGTTATGCCTCTTTACAAAGTTGCAGAAACAATGAATCCCGAACAGGGAATGTATGACTACGTAATTATTGATGAAGCAAGCCAACTGGGTGCAGATGCAATTTTTCTACTCTACATTTCGAAGAACATAATTATTGTAGGAGATGACAAACAAACTTCTCCTGAATATGTAGGTGTAGATGCGAATACAATGACACCACATATTAACCGGCACTTACAAGGCATTCCTTTTGCGAATTACTACGGAACAGAATTTAGTTTCTTTGACCACGCAAAAAGATTCTGTAATGGAATGACTGTATTGCGTGAGCATTTCAGATGTATGCCTGAAATAATTGAGTTCTGCAATAAATATTTTTATGCTCCAGACGGAAAAGGTTTGTATCCGCTAAAACAATATTCTGAAAACAGAATTGAACCACTGAAAGCAGTTTATTGTCAGAGTGGTTATGTTGACGGAACATATCAGAACATCACAAACAAAGTTGAAGCGGAAGCAATCGCAAATAAAATTGCTGAGCTTATTGATGATGAAAACTACAAAGGAAAATCCTTTGGCGTAATCGGCTTACAAGGCAACAAGCAAGCAACCATAATTGAAAGTCTAATAATTAAAAAAATCGGTGAAGTTAAATTTAAGAAACGAAATATTGTTTGCGGAACATCCGCAAGTTTTCAAGGTGATGAAAGAGATATAATGTTTTTAAGTTTGATTACAGCACACAACCACAACAGAGCAGCATTGACAAAACCCGAAGATGAAAGAAGATTTAATGTTGCAGTGAGTAGAGCAAAAGAGCAAGTTTGGCTTTTCCATTCAGTACAGTTGGATGATTTGAGTAACACAAATGATTTGCGTTACAAGTTGCTTGACCATTTTCTTAATTACAAGCCGCAACCAATTCCACCACAAAGAACTTTTGAAAGAACTTTAGGAACACAACCAGAACCCTTTGAAAGTTGGTTTGAAGTTGATATTTACAACGACATCGTTACAAATAATTACAGTGTGATTCCTCAATACGAAGTTGCGAAAGGAAGATACAGGATTGACTTAGTAACTCTTTTATCAAATGGAATTAAGATAGCAATTGAATGTGACGGAGATAAATATCACGGCGCAGAACAATTTACAAATGACTTGATGCGACAAAAAGTTTTGGAAAGATGTGGCTGGCAATTCTTTAGAGTAAGAGGCGGCGAGTATTATTCCAATCGTAAGAAAGCATTAGAACCACTTTGGAAACTTCTTCGTGCAAATGATATTCAAAAAGAAGAACCACCAATAACAAACAATCATTATCAAAACGAACAAGAAGAAATCATTATTGAAGTCGTTGAGACGGTTCACCCCGAAGTGAAAAGGCAAACTATTGTGAGCAGTAAAAAAAATGAGCAACCTGATTTGTTCAGAAAAGAAACTCAAGTTGCAATGACTTTCAGTAATGAGACAGAGCAGCCAACAATAAAAACTGCAACTGACTTGTTTTCATTTCCTGAACTTTTAGTTTTTACCACAATGCACAATGTTTACAAAGTCCAAAACCGAGGACTGAATAATCAGGCACAAATTGTTTCCGAAATTGAATTTGAAGCAGGAGAAAAGCCAATCTACTTTACAGGCACAAAAAATTATTCTGGTTATTTGATTGTAGCTTTTCAAAATGGAAAAGCCGGAAAAATTTCTATGACAAGTTTCCAAACTGAACACAATCGAAAGAAACTCAAAAATGCTTTTAACGATGAAGCGAAGCTAATTTTCATTGAACATATAGAAAATGATATTGATTTAGTCGCATTAAGTAGCATCAACAAAGTAGTACTATTCAACACGAGCCAAATAAATTCAGTTGATAGTAGAACAACAAAAGGCGTTCAGATAATAAAAGAGAAGTACAATAGTGTAATGACAAAAGTGAAAAGACTTAGCCTTGTAAAACTCCAAGACCCTGAATATTATCGCAAGGGTCTAAATGTAGTTGGTTACCATTTAAAGTCCGGAGATGAAATCTAAAAAAAATAAAATAGAATAATGCGGGATGAAGATAGAAAACGATCATACATTAACTAAGTTTGAGAAAAAATGGAAGGAACTATTAAAGGTAGAATAAATGGAACAGTTTCAAATTACATCAAGACCCAGACACTTACGCTATGTGTTTTTTGTGGATGAAAATTATCCCTATGAAACTTTGCTTTCACTTGTTCATGTCAATCAAAAACTTTGGGGAGGTAGATTCAATCCAATCGTTCCAATCAAAGACAATATCATTTCAGACCGTTGGAAAGAAATTCTAATATTTTACGACCCCGATTT
>DATLTG010000171.1:0-5673 GCA_035533735.1 Bacteroidia bacterium | reverse complement strand
AGAATTGCTCTTATAAATTTAGCGCGATTTTTTAATATCCCGAATTGGGAATATGACGATAATAAAACTCTTTATGATAAAATAATTTCTTTGAAAGGCTCAGATGCAATCCTAATAGTTGAACTATTAAAAAAATATTTTACGGCATACAATGAATGGTTTGATTTTTATGTAAAAATTAAAGATATAGAAACTCAAACAGGTCAAGCATATTCTTTAACGAATAAAGAGAAAGATGAACTTTCAGAATTGATTAAAAATCGTGAAGGCTCTTTAAATATTTTACAGACAAAATTTGACGAGTTACAGTTAGGGAAGTTTAATGTATCACACGGACTTGGTAATATTGACGGAAAAATAATAATATGATAACACTTTGTTGTTACGAACATATTTGCAAATCTCAAATAAATTGGTCTGAAATATTTACCGCACTTGGTACAGTTGCCCTTGCATTTATAACGCTTTTTCTTGCAAAAAATGCCATAAAACAACTTGAAGATATTAAACGATCGTCTATGGAAAATAATATAATGAAACAAATAGATTTTCATTATAAAATACTTGAAAGAATAGAGGCAAATAAGAAAGATGCATTTAGAATTATGTTTGAAAACTTGATTGCATTATATGGATTTGAAAAAGATAAGCCACCCACAACAGAAGAACAGATTAATTTTGCATTTAGCAAATTATATGAGGAATATGGCTATCTTTTTGGACATTATTACAGAAATCTTTATAGGATTTTCAAGAATATAAAAGAAACAAAGATTGAGGGATTTGAGAAAAAATATTATGCTAAGCTTGTTAGGGCACAATTATCTGAATATGAAATTTTATTATTATTCTATAATTGTATCTGGATAGGCTCTCAAGATGAGGAGAAGTTTAAAAATTTGGTTGAAGAATATGAACTTTTGGAAGGCATAAATTATGAAAAACTTTTAGACAGAGAACATTATAAATTGTATTTAAAAAAAGCTTTTGGGGTTGATGTATTTTAAATAAACGGAATAAAAAATCACGAAACCACAAACTTCTCTTTCTTCAAATTCAGCCATTCTAAAGCGGAACCATTTAAAAGCAATTCTTTTTTTGCAGTATCGTAAAGCATGGAATTAATTAAATTTCCGGGGTTATTTTCGCCTAAAGGAAAAGGATAATCACTGCCTAAAGCAATACGGTTAGCGCCCATCAAATCAATAATAAAATCAAGTGCTTTTGCATCGTGAACCAAACTATCGAGCCAAAAATTTTTCAAATATTTTCTCGGATTTACATTGTTATCAATGGCTACCAAATCGGGGCGACAATTAAATCCGTGTTCTATACGTCCGATGGTTGCAGGAAAAGAACCTCCACCGTGCGCAAATGCCACACGCAATTTTGGCAAACGTTCGAAAACACCGCCAAAAATCATAGAACAAATGGCTAAGGAAGTTTCGGCAGGCATTCCTACCAACCAAGGCAGCCAATAGTTTTGCATTTTTTCTTGTCCCATCATATCCCAAGGATGTACAAAAACAGCCATTTCCATTTCTGCGCAAGCTTGAAAAACAGGAAAAAGTTCGGGCGCATTTAAGTTCCAATTATTTATATGTGAGCCAATTTGAATTCCTGCTAATCCGATTTTTTTGCAACGTTCCAATTCTTTTATCGCTAAATCGGGTGCTTGCAATGGCAGCGTTCCTAATCCTATAAAACGTTTGGGATAACGTTGTACAATGTCGGCAATATGATCGTTTAAAAATTGGGATAATTCCAAACAATCTGCTGGTTTTGCCCAATAACTGAACATCACTGGAACCGTTGATAAAACTTGCACATCCACGTGATGATGCCCACATTCTTGGAGTCGTTTTTCGGCATTCCAACAATTGTCTTCTACTTCTCTAAAAAAATGATCGTCTCTCATCATCCTTGCGCAACAAGGTTTGTGATGATCTAACTGAATAAAACCTCCATAACCGAATTTTTCTTTCCAGTTTGGAATGTGTTCCGGTAAAATGTGTGTGTGAATATCAATCGTTAACATACGTTTGAAAAAATATTTTTTCGATTTATTAATTCACAAAATTATTTTACAACTGGAGGCGGCTCCATAATATGTCTGCATTTTTTGCAAGTTCGCAAGTCTTTATTGGAATAAAATTCTTGAAATGTTTCTTGAAATTGCGTCATAATATTGGTGAGCGAAAAATATTTTTCATACAATTTGTGATTGCACTTTTCGCAAAACCAAATCAGTCCGTCTTTTTCAGAATTTTCACGTTTTCGCTCCATCACTAAACCAATGGTGTTTGCACCACGACAAGGATTATGAGGCGTATTTGGAGGCAATAAAAAGATATCTCCTTCGCGAATCGGAATATCAACTGCTTTTCCATCTTCCTGAATTTTTACCACAATATCCCCTTCTAATTGGTAAAAAAATTCTTCGCTTTCGTTCCAATGATAATCTTTTCGAGAATTTGGTCCACCAACTACCATCACAATAAATTCGGTATCTTCATACACTACTTTATTTCCTACTGGCGGTTTTAACAGATGACGGTTTTCATCAATCCATTTTTTGAAGTTGAATGGTCTGCGAATGCTCATGATTTTATTTTTTAGATTTATTTTCGAGATAAAATTACGTTAAAAAAAGTGCTTTCAAAAATTATTTTGGAACTTCTTTTTATTTCAGAAATGTGGCGATTGCTATTGAAAGACTATCTTCTTCTATCAAAAAACCATCGTGTCCGTAAAAAGAATTTATTTCTTGATAGTTAGCATTTGCTAAATGTTGCACTAAAAATTTTTGTTCAACTGTCGGACAAAGTACATCGCTGGAAATGCCAATTACTAATATTTTTGTGTGGATTGATTCCAAAACAGATTCCATTTTTCCTCGCCCACGCGCCAAATTATGTGCATCCATTGCCTTCGTTAAAAGCCAATAAGAGTAGGCGTTAAAACGATTTGCTAATTTTTCGCCTTGATATAAAATATACGATGATGCTTTTAAATTATCGTAATTTTCAGTTTCATCGGTTTGTGTTTTTACAAAAGCCTCATAATTTCTATATGTCAGCATTCCTATAGCACGTGCGGTTTTTAAACCTTGTTTGCCTGCATTTTCGGAATCGTTTTTCCAAGTAGAATCACTTTCAATTGCCATTCGTTGTGCTGTGTGAATAGCAATTCCCCAAGCCGATTCTTTTGCAGAAGTTGCCACCAAAATCGCATTTTCAAAAATGGAAGGTTCCATATAAACCCATTCCATTGCTTGATAGCCGCCCATTGAACCGCCAATCAAAATATTTATTTTTTCGATGCCTAAATTTTTTCGCAATAAAATATGCGCATTTACCATATCACGAATCGTTATTTTCGGAAATGAATGTAAAAAGGCTTTTTTTGTTTTCGGATTTATACTCAAGGGACCGGAAGAACCATAACAAGAACCGATGATATTGGCACAAATAATAAATTTATTTTCGGGATCGAAAACTTTTTTTTCGCCCACCAAAATATGCCACCAATCTGCTGCATCGGAGTTTGCTGTAAGCGCATGACAAATCCAAACGACATTTGATTTATCGGCATTTAATTTTCCGTAAGTATGATATGTAATTTCGAGGCGAGGAAGTGTTTCTCCCGATTCTAAGGGAAAAATAGCCTCACTTAAAAAATAATTTTTCGACACGTTTAAAAAATAATTTTTTTGATGAAAAATTACGAAATCGTCCACACATTATTTCCAGAAAGCAAGGTATCTAAATTTCCTTTTCCTTTGATTTTTATCTCCTTTAAAAGCTGTTCATTCAACACCTCTTCGTAACAAGGGCGACTGGTTTCGTAAAAAATTCCGAATGGTCGCGGAAGATGATTCTCTTTATCTGAAGTATCAAAAAAGCGTACTAATAATTCTGCTTTTGCCAAATCATGAATATCGTGAATCCATATATCACTGGCAGTAGCATCAACAACTACAGCTTTAAAATCGTCTAATTTTATAGCTTTCTCATTATTTTGTCCGAACAACAAAGGTTTGCCATGTTCTAAGAAAATAGTTTCTATTTTTTTACTTCCTTTTTCAGTAAAAATTTCAAAAGCTCCATCATTAAAAACATTGCAATTCTGATAAATTTCGAGCAAAGAAGTTCCTTTGTGTTGATCCGCTTTTTTGAGCATTTCTCTCAAATGCACTGGATCTCTATCCATACTGCGCGCCACAAATGTAGCATCGGCACCTAAACTTAAAGCCAATGGATTAAATGGATGATCAATGGAGCCCATCGGTGTTGATTTTGTAACCGTTCCTTCGCGAGAAGTAGGCGAATATTGTCCTTTTGTTAAACCATAAATTTCGTTATTGAACAATAAAATATTCACATTAAAATTTCTGCGAAGCAAATGAATAAAATGGTTTCCACCGATGGAAAGCGAATCGCCATCACCGGTAACAATCCAAACGCTAAGCTCAGGACGAGTAGCTTTTAAACCACTTGCAATTGCTGTTGCTCTTCCATGAATGCTGTGCATACCATAAGTTTCCATGTAATATGGAAAGCGTGACGAGCAACCAATTCCGGAAATAAAAACAATATTTTCGCGCGGAATTCCCAATTCGGGCATCACCGTTTGTACTTGTTTTAAAATGGAATAATCTCCACAACCTGGACACCAACGGATATCTTGATCCGTTGCAAAATCTTTTGCAGTTAATTTCACTTCGGCTGTTTCCATATTTGTCCCCATTATGATTCGCTCAGCATTTCAATAATTTTATTTTTAATTTCATTCACAATAAAAGGTTTACCCTGAATTTTATGTAAGCCTTTTGCATCCACCAAAAATTTATCGCGAATTACTTTTATCAACTGACCATTATTCATTTCAGGAATTAATATTTTATCGAAATTTTTAATGATAGTTCCAATATTTTTTGGGAAAGGATGAATGTATTTCAGATGAATGTGAGAAACGCTCAAACCTTCATTTATGGCTTCTTTCACCGCTTTTGTAATGGCTCCGTAAGTAGAACCCCAACCGATAATCAATAATTTTCCTTTTTCTTTTCCGGTATCTATTTTTTGAAGTGGAATATAGTCGGCAATTTTTTCGATACGTTCCGCACGAATTTTCACCATCAATTCGTGATTCTCTGGTTCGTACGAAACATTTCCGGTTTCATTTTCTTTTTCCAAACCGCCTATGCGATGCTCTAATCCTTTGGTTCCTGGAATTGCCCATGCACGAACCAATTTTTCATCCCGCTTATACGGAAGAAATTTTTCAGTTGAATCGGGCGATTTTTCTTTTACAAAATTTACTTTGATAGGAGCTAAGTCGGACGATTTTGGAAACTGCCAAGGTTCAGAACCGTTGGCAATATAGCCATCCGATAAAAAGAAAACGGGCGTTAAATGTTCAATCGCAATTCGGCAAGCTTCATAAGCCATGAAAAAACAATCAGAAGGCGAAGACGCTGCAATCACCGGAACAGGCGATTCTCCATTTCGTCCGTAAAGTGCTTGCAATAAATCAGATTGTTCTGTTTTGGTTGGCAATCCAGTACTTGGTCCGCCACGTTGCACATTGCAAATAACCAAAGGCAATTCCAGCATCAATGCTAAACCAATGGCTTCGCCTTTCAGTGCAATGCCTGGACCGGAAGAAGCA
>DATLTG010000170.1:0-2048 GCA_035533735.1 Bacteroidia bacterium | reverse complement strand
AGATATAAATTGGCTTCTTCCAAATGCTCTTGTTTTTTATCTCTTCGCAATACGTCAATCATTGTGTGATAAGCCGTTGTAAACATATACGATTTTGAATTTTTAGCTTCCGTTTCGGATACTTTCATCCACAATTTTTCATACGTATCCTGAACTATATCTTTTGCTTTGTCCTTGTCTTTTACATTTTTAAGGATAAAACGATAGAGATTATCAGCATATAAATCAACACATTCGTTAAATTCGTGAACGGTCATTTCATCCTCTTTTTTACGTGAGACGGATAAATATTCAGCAAAGTTACACGCAATTTGAAATTTATTTTAAAACAATATTTGCAGTTGAGCACCTACACTTGTTTTTTTATTTCCCTGAATTTCATCATAAGCACTGCCAATGGTATTTTTGGTTGGATAAAAAAATTGTTTGGCACGCAACATCAATTTAATATTTTTGGAGAAAATATATTTTAACGAAACGGTAATTGCAGAGCCTTTGTAAAAAAATGCCGAAATTCCATAACGATTGTAAAAATCATTTTCTAAAACGTAGATGCGTGAATCGTACGTATCGGTTTGAAATAAAGTGTAATTAATTGACGCAGCAATTGGGAAATTAAGTTTTTTAAAATAAATGATTTGTGAAATTAAATAGCCATCACTCGGAACAATAGATTCTTGATGATGTGCAACATATTCTACCCTATTTTTTAATGTAATAAAATCAGTTGCTTTATATGTTAATTGAAATCGATAATTTGTTTGATTGACAGGTAAAATGTTTGTAATTATTCCACTTGTTGGATTATTTTTAAAAGTATTGTGTTGTAAATATCTAAACTCCATTTTTGTATTAGTAGAAAGTGAATAATTAATTTTTAACAAATATTCATTCCCGTTAGAAGGTGCATCAACAAGGTATTTGAGCCAAGGAAATTTAAAATAATCTGCGTAAGCTGAAATTGAAAATGCGTTAAATGGCTGCATGGTTATTCCAATATAAATTCCTTTTTCGTTAGAAACAGAAGTGTTTTCAGAAAACCCATTACTGAAAAAGTTTTGATAATTACGTGCATAATTTCGTTGTAAAATAGCTGCCGAAAATGTTGGCGATAAACTTGCCATTACTCCGTTTAGATATGCCCAGCCACCATTCTGACTGATTGCTCCTTCGCCAAAAAAATAAAAATTGTGATACGAAAATCCATAATTTAAGCCTGCATTTGTGTTTGTTTTTCCTGAAAAGGAATACAATTTATATAAAGCAGTATTTTTTTTGATAGGCTTATCGAAAGATGTTTTTAATGCTGTAAAGCCAAAAGTAAAATCATTTTTTGTGTAAGTAACATTTCCGCCAAAAACTTTTTCTTTTATCGAATTTTTATCATTCAATTCATTGATGGAACGATGCAAGCCACTTTTTTGAAGCGAGCTGGCAGCAAGTGAATCGTTGGTGTCAAAATTGGAAATAATATTTGCATCTGTTTTTTTATCGGAAACAAACGTGCTTATTTCAAAATTCTTAATAGCAATAGTTGAAGCGATTCCACGAAAAAAATTTATTTCATCAAAGGAAGTATGTTGCCGAAATCCAACTCCAGATTTTGCAATATTAATCGCTGCGGACGATTTTCCCATTCCAAATCCTGTCCAAACTGTAAGTCCTTGTCCGAACGAAACTTGGTAATCGCCCACTACCACATTTTTAAAAACACCTTTATTTTTAACGCAAAGGTATCCGGAATAATAATCAAAACCATGCTTTTCAGCTCTGCGAAAAAATAATTCTCCGGCATCCTTTTCTGCGCTAAATCCTGCATAAAAATTAGTGGAAGCATGAAAACGATAACGCGAAAATATTTTTTGTGGACTTCCTAAATAAGCAGAATTTCCTTCAGATAAATAGCCTTTCGATTTTTCTAATGTTTGCTCAAAGCCTGATGTCCATTCGCTTTTTCCATATTTAAAAATATTTTTTAATGGTAAAGAATTATCAATAGTTGATTTATCGATTTTTACATAAGGCATAATTTTTTGAATATCCTCTTC
>DATLTG010000169.1:0-9704 GCA_035533735.1 Bacteroidia bacterium | reverse complement strand
GGATTTTTTATTTTATGAAAATAGCATTAGCGCAACTTAATTATCACATCGGAAATTTTGAAAAAAATGTTTTCAAAATAAAAAACGCCATTCAAAAAGCGAAAGCTAAAAAGGCTGATTTAATTGTATTTTCAGAACTTTCTGTTTGTGGTTATCCACCAAAAGATTTATTGGAATATCCGTACTTTATAACTCAATGCGAAAAAGCAGTTAGCGAAATTGCCAAACAATGTGTTGGCATTGCAGCGATAATTGGTGCTCCCATCAATAATAAAAATGCAAATGAAAAAAAACTTTTCAATGCAGCCATTTTTCTGGAAAATGGAAAAGTAAAATCAGTTCATGCAAAAACGCTTTTGCCCGATTATGATGTGTTTGACGAGTGTCGTCATTTCGAATCAAATAAAAATTTTGAAGTAGTTAATTTTAAAAAACATAAAATTGCCATTACTATTTGTGAAGATTTATGGAATGAAGAAAATCCGCTTTATTCAGTAAATCCGATGACCGAATTGAAAAAACTTGATCCCGATTTTATTATCAATATTGCCGCTTCTCCTTTTTCTACATCACATGCCGAAATCAGAAAATCAGTGCTCACTCGCACTGCAAAAAAACATAAACTTCCATTGTTTTATGTCAATAATATTGGTGCGCAAACCGATTTGATTTTTGATGGTGGATCAATGGTAATAGACAAAAACGGAAAATTTTTTGACGAGTTAATTTATTTTTCTGAAGACTTTAAAATAGTTGAATTAACAACTAAAGGAGAATTAAAAAAGACAGCTAACTCGAAAAATAATTTTTCGAAAACCGAGAAAATAAAAAAAGCTTTGGTGTTGGGAATCAGAGATTATTTTGAAAAAAATAATTTTAAAACCGCACTTATTGGGCTTTCTGGAGGAATTGATTCGGCAGTTGTTTTGGCTTTAACTTGTGAAGCGTTGGGCGAAAAAAATGTTTTTTCGGTGTTGATGCCATCTAAATTTTCTACTAATCATTCCGTTGCCGATGCGCTCGAAATGGCAAAAAATATTGGCTGTCATCACCAAATAATTTCAATCGAAAATACATTTGATGCGTTGGAAAAAACAATGAATCCGCATTTTAAAAAATTGCCTTTTAATTTGGCAGAAGAAAATATGCAGGCGCGTATTCGCGGAATTATTTTAATGGCTTTATCGAATAAATTCGGACATATTTTATTGAATACTACCAACAAAAGCGAAATGGCAGTTGGCTACGGAACCTTATATGGCGATATGTGTGGCGCTTTGGCAGTGATTGGTGATTTGTATAAAACGCAAGTTTATGAATTGGTAAAACTAATCAATTCCGAAAAAAAAATAATACCCAAAAACATTTTTTTGAAAGCGCCTTCTGCGGAATTACGACACAATCAAAAAGATTCAGATTCACTACCAGATTACGATTTGCTCGATAAAATTTTATTCCGATACATCGAAAAAAAACAATCTGAAAAAGAGATAACTCAAGCAGGTTTTGACGCAACTATTGTTAAAAAAATTTTGCAATTAGTAAATAGCAATGAGTACAAGCGCAATCAAGCACCACCAGTTTTAAGAGTTTCTGACAAAGCGTTTGGTTCGGGACGAAAAATGCCGATTGTAGGGAAATACTAATTTTGTTTTATGAAAAATTATTTTTTGATTAGCTTTTGTTTGTGTTTGATTTCGATAGGTTGTGGAAATAAAAACAAAGAAACAATTCCTGCGGATGTGTTGCCACCTAAAAAAATGGTGAGCGTGTTGGTAAAAATAAATTTGTTGGAAGCAAGTATCAACTTAAATGCTTCACACGATGGAAAAACGAGCGCGGATTCACATTTTTTTAATCCATTAAAAGAGGAGAAAGTAACTACTGAACAATACAATAAAAGTTTTGATTTTTACAGCCATCATCCTGTGATTATGGATAGCATTTATGCCGATGTGCTAAATGAATTAAGTAAAGAAAAAGCCGAAGAATTAAAGCGCTAAAAAGAAATATTTTTCAAAGAAATACAACTGCCATTTCAACCATAAAACCGAGCAAAAATCCTATATAAACTTCAGCTGGTTGATGTACTTTTAATCGCAATCGAGCATATCCAATAAAACCCGAAATAAAAAATAAAACAGTTATCAGAAGATGTAAATCGGTGTGTGTTTTAATGTCGGTGCTTGCAAAAAAACCAATTAATCCGCCAATTGCAGTTGTATGCGCACTTATTTTAAATTCTAAATTCAATAACATAACTAATAGTAAACTAATAGTTGCGCCAAACATAAACTGGATAACAGCAAACGATTGCGGAAAAAGCACTTTTAAACACGCGTAACCCAATGCAAAAAAAACGGCTGTAACAAAATATGGAAGCCTTCGTTCTTCCTGAGTTTCTAATTCAAAATTTTTAATTTGATTTGTCTTTTTCATAATATAAAGACATAAAAGAGGAAGAAACAAAGTGCTAAAGAAAACCAATATATAGGTTATTTTTTTGGTAAAGTCAGGCACTAAAAAAAAACTTCCTTGACCGATATTGAAAATCAAGATAACTCCCAATAAAGGCATTAATAAAGGATGAAACAAATAAGAAATTATTTTTGATAGGCGCATTTTAAAAATTATTTTTTTAGAACGTTCATTCAGATTTGATATTATTAATTCTTTAATCTTACTTTTGAAAGATAAATTTTGCACCTAAAAGTATGGATAAAATTCGTTACCCATTTTTTGACGGAACTTCCGAAGAGGAAAAAACATTTTACAATGTGTCGGATTTTAGCTGGGCGAAAGAGTTAGAAGCGAATTGGGAAATTATAAAAAAGGAAGTAATTGCTTATATGCAAGATCCAAAAAATTTACATCCATATTTTGCAAAAGATTTAATGAATGAACCTGAGAAATGGCAAACATTTGGTTTGTACGCTTGGGGAGTTTGTGTTTCCAAAAAAAATTGTGAAGCTTGTCCAGAAACGATCAAGATATTAGAAAAAATTCCTACTATTATTTCAGCTGGAGTAAGTGTGATGGAACCGAATGCAGAAATAAAACCACATTTTGGCGATACAAATGCTACAGTTCGATGTCATTTAGGTTTGGTAGTTCCGGCAGGTTTACCGGAAATCGGATTTCATGTTGGTTACGAAGATAGAAGTTGGGAAGAAGGAAAATTGCTTTTGTTCAATGATGCGGCTTATCATAAAGCGTGGAACAATACTCAGGCGAGAAGAGTAATTTTATTATTTGATGTTATGCGACCAGAATTTGCTACCCAAAAACGGGATGTTTGCGCTACTGTTTTAGGCATTTTATCTTGGCAATTTATAACACTTAAACTTCCTTTTTTAAGGATACTTCCGAAAATAATTCAAAAACCTTTTTGCTGGCTATTAAGTCGCTTTGTGTTGCTTTATTTTTCTTTTTTAAAACGATCTTCTGCTTGGCTGTGATAGGATAAAATATGAAATTTTTGAGCGAAATTTGCTTTGAAATTTTTAAATCCTATGGGCATTTTTTGATACCATTTAAAAATAAAAATTTCTGCTTTTTGACTGATTATGGCACCTAAAAAACGAATGGATAAAAAAACATTTATTTTAATTTTATTTTTTTTATAATCGTATTTTTTACCCAATTTACCAGCAATTAAATCAGCTGTTAAAATTTCTTTTTCAGACAATTTCTTTTTCCATTTATTAATATTTTTATCATTTATCGGATATAGCGTATTTTTATGTGAAAGATTGTAATATGCGCTTGCTGGTCTTTCATAAAAATCAAGCATTTTAGCCGAATAAGGAAGTGATAAAAAGTTGCAAATTTCTTTCAGGTAAAACTCCGAATCATACACTAAATTTTCGTATTTCAACGTGTAAAAGGAAGTCGGATTATTGTTTTTTGCTTTTTCTATTTCTTCATTAACATACTTCCATTCATAAGCAAAACGTGCCACACTTCGATTCGCCAATACTTCCCGGCTTGATACAATCACATCTTTGTAATCACGTATTAAATGGATAAATTTTGCATCTGGAAAAACTGCCAATATATCGGCAATGAAAAACGGATAAACCGGATTTTTATCTCCAATAATTACTATTTCTTCTTTCGTGAAAACAGATGAATAATTCAAATAGATGTGCTTGCAAATTTCGGAGTAGGAAATATTTTTTTTTGGCAAAGATTTTAATTCTGTGCTTAATTTTTCACGATTAACATTCCAGAAATAACAAAATTTACGCTCTTTGTATAAATCGTTAATAAATTGATTGATGCGTTTGTCATCCCAAATTTTAATATTGAAATATTTTTTTTTCAAATAAAGCAGAAAAATAGATTCAACCGGAACAATAGCATTTGGATGTGCATCCAACATTGTTTGAAGCAAAGTGGTTCCCGATCTCGATTTTCCGAGAATAAAAAAAACAGGAATTTTATGGACTTCCAGATTGTGCATTAAAAATATTTTTACAAAGATAAAATTAGCCTGATTGAAATAGCGTATCTGAAAAAAACTTTTAATTAGAAAAAATACTTTTATTTAAAATGACAAAGCTTCTTAATAAATTAGGTTATATTTGTTTTTGAGTGCTGAAAGCAAAAAACAGTTGACAGATATTGATAAAAAGTTCAAAGCATGAAATTAAGTATTCGTTTTGCGATCCTTTTATTTTTTGTATTTCCTTCTTTTGCCGTTTTTGCTCAACAAAAACAAATTGACTCCACACTATCTCTGTTACGACTTGACAAAGAAGATTCAGTCAAAGTAAATCACTTATCAGCAATTTCTCAATATTATAATAATTTTGGAAATAGTAACAAAGCGTTAGACTTTGGACAGAAATCACTATCTCTTGCACAAAAACTGAATGATAAAAAAGGAATGGCAATGTCATTCAAGCAAATTGGTTCTGTTGAATATGCGAAAGGAGATTATAAAAATGCGCTAATTATGTTTCGGAAATCCCTTAGCTTATACAATAATTTAGCGGGCGAAAATAGCAGAGGAAATTTATTGAATAATATAGGTTTGTGTTATTGGAATACCGGAGATTATCCACCGGCTCTTGACTATTTTTTCAATGCCATAGAAGCATATAAAAAAAATAATAATAAAGGTGTTGCAATGGTAACCGGAAATATTGGATTGGTTTATTGGAATCAAGATGATTATAAAGACGCAATTAATTATTGTAACAAATCGCTGAATCAATACAATACATTAAAAGATACAGCAGGCATTGCAAGAGCAACGGGAAATTTAGGACTTATTTATTGGAGTGAAAATAATTATAAAATGGCACTTACTTACGATTTGGAAGCCTTAAGTATGTACGAAAAATTAAGAGATAAAAATGGCATTGCAGTAAATACCGGCAATATTGGAAATATATACGGAAGCCTTGATAGTTGTGAAAAAGCAATCAAATACGATAGTTTGTCACTGCAACTTTATTTGCAATTAGGGAACAAAAGTGGAATTGCTCGAAACATTGGAAACATTGGAAACCTTTATTTAGCAGAAAAAAAATATGAAATTGCAGAAACCTACCTTTTGAAAGGATTGAATTTAGCAGATAGTATTAGACAGCTCTATCTGGTTAAATTTGACAACAAACAATTAAGTATTTTATACGCTGAAACAGGCCGCTGGAAAAAAGCTTACGAAACGTATAAAGAATATGATATTACAAAAGATAGCTTAGTAAATGACGATAAGAGTAAACAAATTGGACGAATTGAAGCCAAAACCGAGTACGACAAAAAAATATTAATACAAAAGCAAAAAGAAATATTATCGGATGCCGAAAATAAACGGCAAAAAAACATCATCATTTTTATGGCAATAATAGCCTTAACGGTATTGGTAATTGCTTTTATTATTTTCCGCTCTTTAAAAATAACTCGAAAACAAAAAAGTGTAATAGAATTACAAAAGGCGGAAGCTGAACAACAAAAAAACAAAGTAGAAGAACAAAAATATTTGATTGAAATTAAAAACAAAGAAGTGTTAGATTCGATTGCGTATGCAAAACGATTACAAGATGCGATACTTCCACCAATTCATGTTATTAAAAAACATTTTCCAAAAAGTTTTGTGTTTTATAAACCGAAAGATATAGTTGCTGGAGATTTTTATTGGATGGAAACTATTGGAGATAACGTATTTGTTGCTGCTTGCGATTGTACCGGACATGGTGTTCCAGGGGCAATGGTAAGTTTAGTTTGTTCAAATGCTTTAAACAGATCAGTAAAAGAATTTGGGATGAAGGAACCTGGAAAAATATTGGATAAAGTGAATGAACTTGTTCTTGAAACTTTCGAAAAATCCGAAAGTGAAGTAAATGATGGAATGGATATTTCACTTTGTAGTTTTAATTTAAAAACGAACGAATTAGAATGGAGTGGAGCCAATAATCCTTTTTGGTATTTCACCGAAGGAAAATTAAATAAAATCACAGCAGACAAGCAAGCTATAGGTCAACACAATTTTTCGAAATCGTTTAATACACATAAATTACAAATTCAGAAAGGAACGGCTTTTTATTTATTTACGGATGGCTATGCCGATCAGTTTGGAGGGCAAAATGGAAAAAAATTTAAGTACAAACAGCTTCAACAAATTTTATTTGAAATGCAATCTTTTAGTATGGACAAACAAGGAGAAATGCTAAAAAATATATTTGAAGAATGGAAAGGTAATTTGGAGCAAGTAGATGATATTTTAATTATGGGAATTAGTATCTAATTTATATTTCCGAAGAATTATTTTTTTGAAAAAATAATTCTTCAAATTACATTCTCATTTCTTCTTCAAAACTCGTACTTTTGAAAACACAATCAAAAAAAATATTTTTAGGATGAATTATTTGGACGAGCTAAACGAGCCGCAACGCAAAGCAGTGGAATGTACAGAAGGACCGGTTATGATAATTGCAGGTGCAGGATCGGGAAAAACGCGTGTGCTTACATATCGCATCGCTCATCTTATCCAAAAAGGAGTAGATCCATTTCAGATATTAGCACTCACATTTACCAATAAAGCGGCACGTTCGATGAAAGAACGCGTTGAAAAAATTGTAGGTAATAATGCAAAAAATTTATGGATGGGAACTTTCCATTCGGTGTTTGCAAAAATATTGCGTGCCGAAGCGGAAAAGCTGGGTTATCCAAGTAATTTCACCATTTACGATACAGATGATTCGAAAGGATTGATAAAAACTATTTTAAAAGAACAGGGTTTAGACGAGAAAATTTATAAGCCTTCCACCGTTTTGTCGCGCATTTCGGATGCGAAAAATAAATTGATTTCTGCGGCTGCTTATAATGCAAATCCGCAAACGATTAATGACGATAAAATGGCAGCAAAACCAAAAATAGGATTGGTATATGAATTGTATTCGAAACGCTGTTTTAAAGCTGGTGCGATGGATTTTGATGATTTGCTTTTCAAAACAAATGTATTGCTGCGCGATTTTCCGGAAGTGTTGCACAAATACCAACACAAATTCAAATACATAATGGTTGATGAGTATCAAGACACCAATTTTTCTCAATACGTAATCGTGAAACAGTTGGCGGCTTTAAACGAAAATATTTGTGTGGTTGGCGATGATGCTCAAAGTATTTACGCTTTTCGCGGAGCTAATATTCAGAACATTTTAAATTTTGAAAAAGATTATCCCGACTTGCATACTTTTAAATTGGAGCAGAATTATCGTTCTACACAAAACATAGTAAATGCTGCCAACACAGTTATTGAAAACAATCAAGTAAAGTTGAAAAAGGAAGTGTGGACAAGTAACGACACCGGTGAAAAAATTAAAGTAATGCGCGCTATGTCGGACAACGAAGAAGGTCTAATTGTGGCACATTCCATCTTCGAAACAAAAATGAATAATCAGTCGCAGAATACTGAATTTGCTATACTTTATCGTACTAATGCGCAGTCGCGTTCGATGGAAGAAGCGTTGCGAAAAAAAGGAATTCCGTATCGAATTTATGGAGGAATGTCTTTTTATCATCGCAAAGAAATCAAAGATATATTGGCTTATTTTCGACTCAGCATCAATAATCACGATGAAGAAGCATTGAAACGAATTATCAATTATCCGGCTCGTGGAATTGGAAATACAACGATTGAAAAAATGATTGTGGCTGCATCTGATAACGATGTGAGCATTTGGACGGTAATGGAAAATTTGAACGATTTTAATTTGGAATTAAATGCCGGAACGCGCGAAAAAATCATTCAATTTTATTCAACCATAAAAAGTTTCACGGCACTTTTACATACACAAAATGCTTTTGATTGCGCATCTCATATTGCTATAGAATCAGGTGTTTTAAAAGATTTATATACTGATAAAACGCCTGAAGGTGTTGCGCGAAATGAAAATATTCAAGAATTATTAAATGGCGTAAAAGATTTTTCGGAAGAAAAAAACGAAGCGGAAGAACTCGTTTTTAAAACACTTCCTGAATTTATGGAAGACATTGCTTTGCTTACGGATGCAGATAAAAAAGAATCGCCTGAAGAAAAAGATGTGGTTTCATTAATGACTATTCACGCTTCGAAAGGATTGGAATTTCCTTACGTTTATATTGTTGGCGTGGAAGAAAATTTATTTCCTTCGCAGATGTCGCTAAATTCACGAACAGATTTAGAAGAAGAACGCAGATTATTTTATGTGGCGCTTACGCGAGCCGAAAAAAAAGTTTCTGTTTCGTATGCAACAACACGTTATAAATGGGGCAATTTAACAGGTTGCGAACCAAGTAGATTTATTGATGAATTGGGCGAAGCGTTTGTAGAAATGCCTCCAGCAAGAAATGCAAATGCCGAAAATCAACAAAGTTTTTTCAAAACATTTGCTAAAAAAGAAACTACCGAAAATAAAATTTCTGTGCCTCCGAAAAAAAATTTCGTGAAAGTTACCGCAACCAAAAACTCGTCTAACGAATTATATGATAATAGTCATTTAAAGGACTTACAAGTTGGAATGGAAGTGATGCACGAACGTTTCGGAAACGGAAAAGTGATTCATATAGAAGGCATTTTTCCAAACAATAAAGCCACTGTTTTTTTTCAAGGAGTTGGTCAAAAACAGTTGTTGTTGAAGTTTGCGAAATTGACCATAATGAGTTAGTGAAGCATCTCATTTTTTAGATTCTTCGTTTCACTTAGGATGACAAGAAATATCCGTTGAAAAATAATTTTTGAGAATGAATTCCTAAAATTTCACTACAAAGTCTTGTTTGGTTAATTCTTTTTTGAAGAAAATAAACCCCATAAAAAAAACATCAATCGTTACGGTAACAGATTTATTGGCTTTAATTATTTCCCAAGCTTGTTCCATTTCAACAGACCAATGAATGTCGTCAAAAATAAAAAGTGAATCGTTGTGTGCGTATTTCAAACACTCGTTAAAATACTGTAAAGTTGGTTCTTTCCGATGATTTCCATCAAAAAAAACAAGATCTACTTTTTTCATTTTCGCTAAAGCAGAAGGAAGTGTTTTATCAAAATTGCCAAGAATTAAATTGATGTTTTTGCATTTCAGTTCTGAAAAATTTTTTTTCGCCAATGATGCTGTTTGCGGACAACCTTCCATTGTAATTATATTTGTTTGCGAATCGGGTTTTGCCAAATAAAGTGTAGTTATGCCCAACGAAGTTCCCAATTCCAAAATGTT
>DATLTG010000168.1:0-7415 GCA_035533735.1 Bacteroidia bacterium | reverse complement strand
CAATCACAATTTAAAAGGGTTATAAGTAATTCTCGAAAAATTATGTCCGGTCGGTCGGCATTGCAAATAGATAGAATGACCGCTTAACTGTTTATCCAGTTCTTCCAAGCGTTGCATTTCCGTATCAATATTTTGCCACAGCTCTAAAAACCGAATAGAATTAATGGTATTATGAATTCCTATCAGATTTTTAATCAAAATATTCTGCTTATCAATGTAAAGTTGATTTGCATTTTCTCGCTTTGCATATTTTTCAAGGTCTTTAATTAAGCCCTGAATAATGCTTTCAAGAGAATTGATACTTCGCTGAATAGTCATGGCTTATCTCCCTTCTATATCACTTTTTATATTTCCTTCCATTAACCATTTTTCTAATTCTGATTTTCGGAAATACAATTTCTTTCCTTTCTTAACAAACGGAATTTGTTGTTTGGAAGTAAAACCGTAAACCGTTTGCTGCGCAAGGTTTAAGAAGATAGCGACTTCTTTTAGGGACATCATTTTGTCCAGCTCTTCCGATTGCTGTTGAGTGTTTTGCTCGGAGATTGCCGACTTAACGGATTCGTGAATTATCTCTTGTAATTCATCTTTTGTTGTAACAATAATTTTTGTCATGTTGCTGCTTTTAAATTCAGCAACAAATAACTATCAATAAGAAAACACGTGTTTCCAAAAGGTGCAATAAAGTATAGTTAAGTATATATTTATTGATAAATATGGTTTATTATGATGTGGTTTATTATCGTTATTTACCTATCAAAAAACACAATCTTCCATTTGAATCCACTTTTTTACACTCTATTGTTCTTTACTATACTTTATTGCACCTTTTGAAAATGAAATTGGATTGACTCATGCACTTTTGCTTTAGCAAAAGCAAAACATGAGTGTATTTCCAAAATATTATCCCAAAAAATCGACACAAGTTCTGATTCCCAATCAGTTAAAAGTTGATAATAATTTTGCTTTGATTACATGTAACTTGTTGATTATCATTATACTTGTATTGTATTTAGCAAGTCTTAAAAGTGATGATTTTTCGTTCTTTGTTTTGTTCAGCGCAATATTTAAAGCATCCGAATTTTAATGAAATCCGGTGCTTCAAATATCAAACAACCTAATGGCGAGAATAAAAAAACTCTCGCTGATAAAAACACGTTTGAAATTGAGCGGTCAAAAAATGAACTAACAATTGAAAAATTAAAAACCTACAAAGACTTTGAAGATTCAACAGAGGCAGAAGCCATACAACAAATAGAAATAATAAAAAAATTAGCAAAAATTCTGCATTGTATGTTTATGAATGAACAGCAAATGAATAACAATCAAAGTGAACAACTATGAAAACAGACCTTGAAATATTTACACCATTTGCGAAAAAAAATAAATTTGCTGAACGTATTGAAGGTAGCAACTGCATTATTTACACACGTGTTTCAACTAAGGAGCAAGAGAAAGGATATAGCCTTGAAACTCAAAAAAGAGAAATAGAAAGTACTTGCGAAAAAAATAATTTTCCAATACTTGCATATTTCGGAGGAGTATTTGAAAGCGCACAAACCGATGAGCGTACTGAATTTAACCGTATGCTAAAATTTGCTCGGAGAAGTAAAGAAAAAGTTTCTTACATAATGGTATATAGTGTTGACCGTTTTTCTCGGTCGGGTGCAAATGCTATATACATAGCGAATGAATTGCGTAAAGAAAATATTAAAATATTTGCTGTAACACAACCCTCCGATACATTTACAGCAACAGGAAAAATGCAACAGAATATGCAATTTATTTTTTCTGAGTACGATAATGATTTGAGAAGAGAAAAATGCAAGGCGGGAATGAAAGAAATGCTTTTAAATGGTTATTGGTGTACAAAAGCTCCGTTGGGTTATACTCAAATAACTCGTAAGAAAAGAGAAAACATGACACTTGATGAAAGGCAAAAGATAACCGTTAATGAAACAGGACATTTAATTCGTAAAGCATTTTATTGGAAAGCGCACGACCGATTACCTAATGTGGAAATAATGCAGAAATTGAAAAATTTAGGTTTAGTGCTTCGTAAACAACAACTGCCGGATATTTTGGCTAATCCTTTTTATTGCGGCATATTAAGCCACAACCTTTTAAATGGAGAAGTGCTTGAAGGTAAACATGAAAAATTAATCTCGAAGGAACTTTTCTTACAAGCCAATAATGTAAAGAGCCGGAATTATACATGGAAACAGAATACCGATTTTGCAGACGTGCCGCTAAAGAATTTTTTAAAGTGTGGAAGCTGTGGAAGTTCATTTGTTGGTTATATCGTAAAGAAAAAAGGTCTTTGGTATTACAAGTGCAATAAATTAGGATGTAAGTGCAACCGTAGCGCAAAAACTTTAAACCAATTATTTATTGAGAACCTGCGAAAATATATTTTACTGGAAAAATATATCCAACCTGCAAAAGAAGAATTTATTAAGTGTTTCAATGAAAGCGCAAAAGAAAGTATTGATACCCTAAATGTATTAAAAGGGCGCTCAAAGGAAACTACGCAAAGAATAGATGCCATCGAGGAGAGGTATGCGATTGGTGAAATAGACAAGGAATTATATCTTAAATTCATTAGTAAGTACCGAAAGGAAAAGTTAGATATAAGTACGGAAATGGATACGTTGAACTTTGAAAACTCGAACCTTGAAAAAAGGGTTGAAAAATATTGCCAAATACTTGGAAATCTACCGCAGTTATGGGCTTCCAACGGGTACAAAGGTAAATTAGAATTGCAGGAATTAATGTTTCCTAAAGGAATAGTGTATGATAGAGAAATTAGCAACTATCGAACCACCGAAATTAATGAGGTGGCTTTCGCAATGACTGAAATAGCAAGGGGTATAGAGGGAAATGAAAAAGGGGACTTAGGTAATTTTTACCAAAAGTCCCCTTCTGTACCCGGGATCGGACTTGAACCGATACTGCCGCAATGGCAACAGGATTTTAAGTCCTGCGTGTCTACCAATTCCACCACCTGGGCATTTCCAAACAACATTTGGATTGCATGAGAATCGATTCTCTGAGCGAAAGACGGGGTTCGAACCCGCGACCTCGACCTTGGCAAGGTCGCGCTCTACCAACTGAGCTACTTTCGCGTAATTTAGGATGACAAAAGTAATTAAAAAATCAAAACATCAAAAAATAATTTAGAAGGCTATAAATGTTGAACAAAAATTATTTTTTAACTACATTTGTTTGTCCTTTTAAACATTGAAAACCTTATTTATAATTGAGAAAAAAATAGTGAAACAGATATGTATTTTGTTTTTTATAACAAGCTTTTTAGGCGTGAAAGGACAACAAAATATTGATCCAAGAACCTTCAATTATTCAAAAGCAGACAGTATTGCATTGCACTTTCCCAGAAAAAAGTACAAATCATACACACAAATTGTTGCGCCATTAATAGAACACTTAAATACCGACCAAGAAAAAGCTAGAGTTTTGTTTCGTTGGATAACCAATAATATTACTTACAGCTATGGGAATCCTACTGATAATGCCGACAAAGTTATAAAGGAAAAAAGAGCTGTTTGTGCAGGATATTCTGCACTTTTCAAAGAAATGTGCAATAGTGCCGGTATTGAATGCGAAGTAATAAATGGTTATTCTAAATCAGAAATAAGTAGCATCAACAAAAGGCTAAAAAAAATTGACCATGCTTGGAATGCCCTTAACCTTTATGGCAAGTGGTATTTGGTTGACGTTACTTGGGCATCAAGTTATTACGATGATGATAAACATAGATTTATAAAGGCATTTGATAATTTTTATTGGCTAACTCCACCCAATTATTTTGTGAGAGATCATTTTCCCGAAGACGAAAAATGGCAACTACTTTCAAAACCAGTTAAAAAATCAGAATTTATTAAACCCTTTGTTTATCATAGCAACTATTTTGAGGAAAAAATCAGCAACTTATTACCTGCAAAAGGAATTATTAAAATAAAAATGAAAGATTCGCTGGAAATTAAGTTTACTACTCCTCTTAAAATAGATTCTTCTGCTTATGCAGTTATTGATTTTGAGCACACTAAATTTGCCTATTTCCTGACATTAAAAAAAATGACGGTTATTATTTTATAAAACAAAAATTCGATCATGCAGGTATTTATCAATTAAACTTTTTTCTGAATGGACCTTGCATTGCAAGTTATATAATCAAAATAAAAAAATAATTTTTCAAGAAGCTAAAATCATTCTCCCAACATTTTTTTAATGTCGTTCAACTTCATCAAGGCTTCAACAGGAGTGAGTGTGTTGATTTCTGTTTTTTGCAATTCTTCTTTTATTTGCTGTAAAACAGGATCGTTTAGCTGAAAAAAGCTCAATTGAAAATCGTCTTTCGGGGATTTTATTTTCACACTTTGTTTGTTTTCCGAATGCGTGTGAGTTTGCTCCAACTGTTTCAAGATCTCGTTGGCTCTATCTAATACTTTTCGTGGCATTCCAGCCATTTTAGCCACATGAATTCCGAAACTGTGTTCGCTTCCGCCAGAAATTAATTTTCGTAGAAATAAAATCTTATTATTGATTTCTTTTACCGAAACATTGAAATTTTTTATTCGCTTAAAAGAATCTGCCATATCATTTAACTCATGATAATGAGTGGCAAACAAGGTTTTCGCTTTCGCGGAAGGATGTTCGTGAATGTATTCGGCAATTGCCCAAGCAATGGAAATGCCATCGTACGTACTGGTTCCGCGACCGATTTCATCCAACAGAATTAAACTTTTTCCGGAAATATTATTCAGAATACTGGCGGTTTCATTCATCTCCACCATAAAAGTTGATTCGCCCGAAGAAATATTATCGGAAGCGCCAACGCGTGTAAAAATTTTATCAATGATTCCGATGTGTGCATATTTTGCAGGAACAAAACTTCCCATTTGTGCCATCAAAACAATTAATGCAGTTTGTCGTAATAATGCTGATTTTCCAGACATATTCGGTCCGGTAATCATAATTATTTGTTGTGTTTCGTCATCTAAAAAAACATCATTGGCAACGTACATTTCTCCAATCGGAAGTTGCTGTTCAATCACTGGATGTCGTCCATCTTTTATTTCCAACACATTGCTATCATTCAATTCCGGACGCACATAATTATTTTTTTCGGCAATCACAGCAAAAGATAACAAACAATCCAATTGCGCTAAAAGCTGTGCATTTAGCTGAATAGGAATAATGTAATCGGCTAATTGAAGCACCAAATCGGTAAACAATTTTGTTTCCAACGCGAGAATTTTTTCTTCAGCGCCTAAAATTTTTTCTTCGTATTGTTTTAATTCTTCTGTAACGTATCGCTCCGCATTTACCAATGTTTGCTTACGAATCCAAGTTGTTGGAACTTTATCTTTATGCAAATTGGTTACTTCCAGATAATAACCAAAAATGCCGTTAAAGGCTATTTTTAAAGAACTAATTCCAGTATTTTCAATTTCGCGTTGCTGAATTTGCAACAAATAATCTTTTCCGGAATACGCCATTTTTCGCAGCTCATCTAATTCTGCATTTACGCCATTAGCAATCACATTCCCTTTATTAATAAGCATTGGCGGTTCAGGCGCAATTTCTTTTTCAATTTTTTCTTTGATAATTGAACACGGATTTAATTGTTCGGCAATTTTTTTCAATTGCTCATTTTCAGATTTTTCGCACCATTCTTTTATCGGTTCAATCGCACTAAGTGCCCGTTTTAACTGAATCACTTCGCGCGGCAAAATACGTGCAACAGCTACTTTTGAAATCAACCGTTCTAAATCGCCAATAGGTTTTAATTGAAAAATTATTTTTTCCGAAATTTCTTTTTCTTTCAAAAAATAATGAACTGCATTCAAACGCTCTTCGATGGAAATTTTATTTTTAAGAGGCAATGCCAACCAGCGTTTCAGCAAGCGCGAACCCATTGGCGTAACGGTTTTATCTAATACATCAATAAGTGTTTTTGCATTTTCATTTGTCGATCCGAAAAGCTCTAAATTCCGCATGGTGAAACGATCGAGCCAAACATAACTATCTTCTTCAATCCGAGAAATACTGATGATATGTTGAACCTTGTCGTGCTGCGTGTCCGATAAATAGTGCAAAGCAGCTCCGGCAGCAATAATTCCCAACTCCATATTTTCAATTCCAAAACCTTTTAACGATTTAACAGCAAAGTGTTTCAGCAATAAATCGTTTGCAAAGTCGGTGGTGAAAATCCAATCTTCTAATCCATAATGAAAAATTTTTTCGCCAAATAATTCGTAAAATGTTTTCTTTTTATTTTTCTGAAAAATTATTTCGCTGGGCTTGAAACTTCTAATGAGTTTATCAATGTATTCAGTTGTTCCCTGCGCAATAAAAAATTCTCCAGTTGAAATATCCAAAAAAGAAATACCTGCTTTTTTAGCTTCGAAATGCACGCATGCTAAAAAATTATTTGAAGTGTGTTCTAAAATTTTATCGTTGTACGAAACGCCAGGAGTAACCAATTCGGTAACGCCTCTTTTCACAATTGTTTTTGTTTTTTTAGGATCTTCTAATTGATCGCAAATAGCCACGCGATGTCCAGCTCGCACCAATTTTGGCAAATAAGTATCTAAAGAATGATGCGGAAATCCGGCAAGTTCAATATAAGTACCAGAACCATTGGCTCTGCGCGTTAAAACAATTCCCAAAATTTGAGCTGCTTTAACAGCATCCGAAGAAAAAGTTTCGTAAAAATCGCCCACACGAAAAAGTAAAAGTGCATCCGGATATTTTGCTTTGATGCTGTTATATTGTTTCATCAAAGGCGTTTCGTCCGGAGCTTTAACAATTTTTTTTAAAGAGGATTCATTTTTTGCCATCGTTGTAAAAATACAAATCATTTACAGATGATGAGATAAATTAATTGAAAATTGACAATGGAAAATTGATAATTAAATCTTAAAATCTTAATTCCTTAATTTTCAATTATTGCGGATCGTTCGCATCAAAATTATTTGGGTTGTTGCGATGTTGTTTTTCGTATTTCGCACAATCCAATTCGACACTTAATTTTTTGGCAGGTTTTGCAAAATCGCCTTGCGAAATAGTCAAGGATTTATCAGCATACACACTTTGCATATAATACGCCCAAATCGGAAGCGCTTCGCTGGCACCTTGTCCCCATTGCATAGAACTAAAATGCACACTTCTATCTTCCCAACCCACCCAACAACCTGAAACTAAATCTGGCGTTATGCCCATAAACCATCCGTCCGAATTATTTTGTGTAGTACCTGTTTTTCCGGCTATTGGATTCATTAATTTATATTTGTAACGTATTCTTACTCCAGTTCCATATTGCACTACTCCTTTTAATAAATCGAGCATGATGTAGGCTTTTTCTTCACTCATTACTTCTTGTGTTTTTGGTG
>DATLTG010000167.1:0-4459 GCA_035533735.1 Bacteroidia bacterium | reverse complement strand
TAAAATACATAGACTAAGGATGAATCAAAATTTATATATTTTATTATGGTGGGCAAATGATGATCGAAGATGGATATTACTATGTATTTTTTTTTTCCTTCCTTATGGCATTCTTACGCTACCAAAATCAACATTAATTTCCACGAAGAAGCGAGATAAAAAAGTACGAATATTCGTTTTTGGGGTTATAAGGATTTTAGCTTCGATTTTCCAAAAAAATATTTCCGAAAAGAGAATAAAAAAGGAATTTATTTTTTGATTTGTAAAAAAAATAATCTGCGAAAAAATTTGTCCGTTTAAATTTTAATCTTTCTTACTGAAAAGTTATTTTTCCGAACACATATCGCAGAATTTTCCTTCTTTGTTTTTCAAATACCTTGTTTTTGTGGCTTGTCGAATATTTTCTTTAAAACGATTTTTGTCAATTATAGCACCGTCAAAAACTTCTTGCGGTGTTAATCCATAGAGCATTAAAGGATACCGTTCATTATCATTGTATAATTGAAATTCTGCTAATAATTTTTTTGCGTGTTCTTTATCACTGATTTCTTTGTTGTATAAAAACTCGTTTTTGAAAATATTAAAAGTACTTTCAATTTCATTGTTTGTATAAATAAATTCCTTCGTTTTAGCCGTTTGTTTGCTTATTAAAGGGGAATTCAGATTTTCTAACCAAATATTTACACTTCCTTTGTTTTCAGAGCCTCCGTCTGAAACAATCGTTATTGGTTCTGGATAGTTATGTAATTGGTATTTCACAAAAAGCTCTTCTAAAAGTTTAGCAATCCACGTAGAACTTCCACTATCAACAATTCCATAATGTAAGATTTTCTTTGAAAAATTATCTTTGATAATAACCGCCCTAACAGTTCCATCGTATAGTGTTGGCAATAATGTAGTGTCAATATGAATATATTCAAAAATACGGCTGGATGAAATAGAATGTTTCGTTTTTTCGTAGTTCAATTTTTTTATGCGTTCTGAAACAAGGTTGGCATATTTATAAAATGTAGAACGAGAACAAAACAACCTTCCTTCGCGCAAAAGTTTGTACCATATTGTTGCTAATTTTTTTCGTTCGTTATCGGAATCATTAATCGCTTCTTTAATGGCGGAGCATTCCGCAATAGTAAGTTGTTGCGGATGAGTTTTAAAACAATGATTTAAAACAGAGGCAGAACAATACAATTTGTTTTTTAAGCGATAAAATTTTTGAGTGGAAATATTAAAAACGCGACAAGCCTTATCAAGTGGAATTTCGTTTGCTAAGTAATCAATAGTTTGAATAACAGTGGCGACATTGTTTTTAAAAATCTTTGTATAGCTTTTTATTTCTTTGCTAAAAGACGAAAATGTAGTAAACAATTTGCAGCACAAGCGAGCGGATTTAAAAATAATTTTGTGCTTTTGAATGGAATTAAAATCCTCGTAATTATCATAAAAAGAACTTACCCATTCGTAACCAAACATGTTAGCATGAGGTGTAAGTTTCCAATAATCAATGGTCGTTTTAGGAATTTGATCCAATTGTTCTGCTGATAGTAGTTTAGCGTAGTAAAAGAAAACCACCAAAGGATGATAGCTTCTTTTGGTGTTAGTTACAGCTGTTCTATTCATAAAAAGAATTTGGTTTAATTTTCAATTATTTTATCGAATTTACATTTTTCAATAAACATCAGCAATTTGATTTTCCGTAATACAATGTATTTTTAGTAGCAATACCAAGTTTCCGCTAAATGAATATTTTATACTTTTACTCTATGGCAGCTGAGTATTTTTACGATGTAATGAAAAATTATGTGAAGGAATATCTTACATTCCTTCGTACTACTCATTCAGCAGAGGTTGTCGATACTTATTATGATGTATTGTTTTTCTTTACTGAATTACTCTATCATCGTGAAATGTGTAATGGATTTGAGGATATTACAGTAGCGATGACCAATTCAAAACTTCGGAATTTTTATAAAAGAAATACGGATAAAATATTGACTGATAAAGACTGCAAAATAATTTTAAAAAGTTTTTTTAATTATTTGTACGACACTTATGGCATTAAATGTGATAAGGTGATGAAGGGATTAGAAAAGAAAAATAATGTTTAGATTTTAAAAAAGATTCCTCAAAAAAATTCAATTTAATATAGCAAAAAAGTGAAGGGAATCATTCATCACATTGAAATTAATGTTAGCAATTTAAAACGCTCTCGAACCTTTTGGGAATGGTTATTATTGGAACTCGGCTATCAACTATTTCAGGAATGGGATTTAGGTTTTAGTTTTAAACTAAATGATACTTATTTGGTTTTTGTTCAAACTGAAAAGATGTATGTTAAAAATAATTATCACAGAAAAAACACCGGACTAAATCATATTGCCTTTCATGCCGACACGAAAAAAACAGTTGATGATTTAACGAAGAAATTAAAAGAAAGAGGAATAAAAATTCTTTATGAAAATGCCCATCCATTTGCAGGCGGAGAAAATCATTACGCTGTTTATTTTGAATCCCCAGATAGAGTGAAAGTAGAAATTGTTGCGTAGATTTGTTAGCAAAATAGGTGGTCAATTTGCTCTGGAATTTGCACCCTATGTGTTAAAAACGGGAAGACGACTTGCTAAAAGGTAATTTTTTTTATATGTTTGTTTTTGTTAAAAAAAATAGATATGAAATTTAAAAAATTTATTATTGAAAATTATCAAGCGATTCAAAAAACTGAAGTGTTGTTAAATGATAACTTAATCCCTATTATAGGAATTAATGAATCTGGGAAAACCACTGTTCTTGAAGCAATGTTGGCTTTTGATAGCCGAAAGGATAAATATAAAATTGATGGAAAAGAGGGTTCACATCTTGACCCTTCTAATAGGTACGAGTTTACTAAAAACAAAAAAGAATGCTTTGTAAGAGTAGAAGTTGTATTTGAGAGTGAAAAAGAAGTGAATGAAATAGCAGATGGAATGGTTCCTAAAATGGAACACACCAGCTCTTTAAAAGCAGAATTACTTACTTTTATTACAAATACAAATGGGAAAAGTTTGACAATATCAAGAAGAATTGATGTAGACAAAGAACAAAGAAAATATACGGTAGAAGGTTTAACAAATGCAACAGAAATAAACGAAAAACTTGCAGAAGAAATAGTTGCACACACTCCACCTATCCTATATTTTGATGACAATCATTTAAAGGATGTTGAGAATACGATAACTTTTCCTGCATCTTATTTGACAGGAACATGGTCGCCAGGTAAAAGTACATATATCGGTCAATGGCAGTCATTGCTGGAGCAAATTTGTAATGATGCAACTCAGCACACTTTGATAGAACTTATTCAATCAACTAATGAAAGAGATAATCTTTTAATGTCAATTCAGGGTTTACTAAAAAGAGAGATTATTACTGAATGGGAAAATCTCAAAAATAAAAAACAAGGACTATCTGCGGATGGTGAAAATGAAAAATTGGATTTATCAATAAAGTATAATCATGTACCAAGCGATGAAAAGACAGCGCACCAATTTACCTTTAAAGTAATTGATAATTCAATAACTGATGCCCCAAAGGGATTTGATGTTTTTGACAGAAGTAAGGGATTCAAATGGTTTTTTAATTTTATTTTTAAGTTGAAATACAATTCTGATTATTTGGAGGAAAAATCTCATGCAATATTTCTGCTTGATGAACCGGGCTCTTTTTTACATTCATCTGCTCAAGAGGGTTTGTTAGGTAAATTAAAGGCAAGCTCAGAACAAAACCAGATAGTATTCTGCACTCATTCACAATATTTTCTGAATCCAACAATAATTAATATAAGCCATGTTAAAGTAGTTAGTAAAGAAAATGAACATATTACTGTACATAATTTTGATGAAACTGGTGTTTCTAAATATACAGGTGCTTGGGATCCTTTATTTCATGCCCTTCATCTTAATACAGGATTTCAAATATTTGAAGGAAGCAAATTAGTTTTAGGGACGCTAAATGCTATTATCACAGAAGGCACTACAGATTTTTATTTCTTTGATATGCTAAAAAGGCATACCTCTTTAATTACAGTTAATAACATAAAATTTATTCCAGGTTCAGGTGCATCTCAATTAAGAGAATTAATTTCTATTTGTATCGCATCAGCAGATAAATATTTAGTATTACTTGATAATGACAAAGCTGGCAGAACAGCTTATGATAAATACAATAAGGATTTTGGAGATGAAGAATCGAAAAACTTTTTCCTATATCCCTCATTAGCACCAGCAACAGATTTTGATTTAGAAAATTTCTTGTCAGTAGAAGATGTGAAAAAATTAAAAGATATTACTGGATGTCAAGACGAAAAGCATGCTATAATTACTCTTTATCATCGTAAAGATGAAACTGAACAGAAGAATTTTTTTACTGAACTTAATACAGCTACACAAACAAATCTTGCATTAGTTGTTAAAAGAATTAATGAAAT
>DATLTG010000166.1:0-5445 GCA_035533735.1 Bacteroidia bacterium | reverse complement strand
AATTACCAATGTGCACATTGGTAGTTACAATTAATTGTCCAAAATAAGAAGGATCTGTAAATATTTCTTGGTATCCTGTCATACCTGTATTAAAGCAGATTTCACCAGTTGCTGTGCCTATTTTTCCGGCTGCTTTTCCGTAAAATACTTTACCGTCATCTAACAATAATACTGCTGCTCTTTTAGAAATGTATTTCATATTTTTTGCATAAAAAAAGGATAAAGCAAAAATACTTTATCCTTTTCTTGATTTAAAATTTATTTTTAAACATTATCTTTTTTTGTTTCGCTTTCATCAGCTGCGTCTTCTTTTTTTGGTTTTGTTTCTTTAACAACTTCTTCTTTGTTAGCTGACTTTTCTGTATCAACCACTTCAGCATCTGCTACTGTTGCGGTTGTTTTTTTCTTGCCACCTCTTCTGCGTGTTGTTTTTGCTTTTGTTGCAGTATCTTTTCCTGCTAACATTGCTTCGTTAAAGTCCACCAATTCAATAAAACACATTTCTGCATTATCACCCAAACGAGTTCCGGTCTTTAAGATTCGAGTATATCCACCTGGTCTTTCAGCTATTTTAACTGCGATGTCTCTGAAAAGAGTAGTTACTGCTTCTTTATCTTGAAGATAACTAAACACCATTCTTCGCGCATGTGTTGAATCTTCTTTTGATTTTGTCAAAAGTGGTTCTACGTAAGTACGTAATGCTTTCGCTTTTGCAAGCGTAGTGTTTATTTTTTTATGTTTAATAAGCGAGCTTGCCATATTTGCCATCAAAGCTTTTCTGTGGCTGGCTGTTCTACTTAAGTGATTTACTTTACTTCCGTGTCTCATCGTTCATTTATTTTTTAACGTTCAAAAATATATTTTTTTTGAATGTTTTTTTAGTCTTTATCCAATTTATATTTTGCTAAATTCATTCCAAAAGTAAGTCCTTTTGATTGAACTAAGTCTTCTAATTCTGTCAATGATTTTTTACCAAAATTACGGAATTTCAACAAATCATTTTTATTGAAAGAAACCAATTCAGCCAATGTATCAACATCTGCAGCTTTCAAACAATTTAAAGCTCTAACGGATAAATCCATATCAACTAATTTTGTTTTAAGCAATTGGCGCATGTGTAACGAAGTTTCATCAAATTCATCTGTTGACATTTTCTCTTCCGCATTCAATGTAATTTTCTCGTCTGAGAACAACATAAAATGATGAATCAAAATTTTAGCAGCTTCTTTCAACGCTTCTTTTGGATGAATAGAACCATCTGTAACAATATCCATGATTAGTTTTTCATAATCTGTTTTTTGTTCAACACGATAATTTTCAATACTGTATTTCACGTTTTTTATCGGAGTATAAATAGAATCAATCGCAATAAGTCCTACATGTCCGTTTAAAGGTTTATTTTCTTCAGCAGCTACATATCCTCTACCTTTATCAATGGTTAATTCGATTTTTAATTTCACCGAAGGTTCCATATTACAAATAACCAAATCAGGATTCAATACTTGAAATCCAGAAGTGTGTTTTCCAATATCACCTGCGGTAAAAACATTTTTTCCGGTTACATTAACTGTAACTCTTTCAGTATCTGTATCAATTTGTTTTTTGAATCGAACTTGTTTTAGATTCAAAATAATTTCTGTTACATCTTCTGTTACACCTTTTATGGAAGAAAATTCGTGATCAACTCCTTCCATTTTCATAGAAGTAATTGCGTGCCCTTCTAAAGAAGATAATAAAATTCTTCTAAGTGCATTTCCAACTGTGATGCCGTATCCAGGTTCTAAAGGACGAAATTCAAATTGTCCTTCTGTTTCGCTAGAGTTTATCATTATAACCTTATCGGGTTTTTGAAAAGCTAAGATTGCCATGTTTCGTTTTTGTTTTTAGTTGTTTAATTAATTCAAAAAAATTACTTAGAATATAACTCGACTATAAGATGTTCTTTAATATTTTCCGGTATTTGTTGTCTTTCCGGAAGAGCAATTAATTTCCCTGTCATTGTTGCTGCATTATAATCAATCCAAGGATATTGACTTGCTTTTGATGAACTTGCTGCGTTTGAGATAACTTCAAGTGACTTTGATTTTTCTCTTACTGAAACAGCATCTCCTGGTTTTAATGTATAAGATGGAATATTCACAGAATGTCCATTTATAGCAATGTGTCCGTGAGAAACCAACTGACGTGCAGCACTTCTGGTAGGTGCAATTCCCATACGATAAACTACATTGTCGATGCGTGCTTCAATTAATTGAAGCAACACTTCTCCTGTAATTCCTTTGCTTCTGGAAGCATTATCAAATATTTTAGCAAATTGTCTTTCCAAAATACCGTAGGTATATTTTACTTTTTGCTTCTCTTGAAGTTGAGTAGAGTATTCTGATTGTTTCGCTCTTTTTTTGGTTAATCCATGTTGTCCTGGAGGATAATTTTTTTTCTCCAATGCTTTATCCGGACCAAAAATTGGCTCTCTGAATTTTCTTGCTATTCTTGACTTAGGACCTGTATATCTTGCCATTGTTACTAATTATAATTTGTCTTTTTATGAATATTAATTTAATTAAACGCGTCTTCTTTTTGGTGGTCTGCAACCATTGTGTGGAATTGGAGTAATATCTACAATTTCTGTTACTTCAATACCTGAGTTTGCTAATGTTCTGATAGCAGATTCTCTCCCTCCTCCTGGACCTTTCACATAAACTTTTACCTTTTTTAATCCTGCATCGTGAGCTACTTTAGCGCAATCTGCGGCAGCTAATTGAGCCGCATAAGGTGTATTTTTTTTCGAGCCTCTAAATCCCATTTTTCCTGCGCTCGACCACGAAACAACTTCTCCAGCCATATTGGTTAGAGAAATAATAATGTTATTGAAAGTTGCATTTATATGCGCTTCTCCAATTACATCTACTTTTACAACTCTTTTTTTTGCTGTTTTTGCGGGAGCTGCACCACCTTGTGCCGTTGTTGTTTTAGCCATTTTATTTTTATTGTTGAAAATTTATTTTTTCAAAAAAATTTCACTTAATTATTTAGTAACTTTTTTCTTATTTGCAACTGTTTTCTTGCGACCTTTTCTTGTTCTTGCATTGTTTTTAGTCGTTTGTCCTCTAACTGGCAAACCTAAACGATGTCTCATTCCTCTGTAAGATCCGATATCAACTAAACGTTTGATATTCAATTGAACTTCTGAACGAAGTGCGCCTTCCAATTTATATTTATCGGTAAGAATGGTACGTATTTTATTTAAATTATCGTCCGACCAATCTTGAACTTTAATATTCAAATCTATACCAGCTTCTGCTAAAATTTTTTTCGCAGAGCTTCTACCTATCCCATAAATGTAGGTTAATCCTATTTCTCCTCTTTTGTTTTTCGGTAAATCAATACCAGCTATTCTTGCCATTTAATTAAAATTATTGGTTATTATTTTTGTCTTTGTTTAAACTTTGGAGTCTTTTTATTGATAACGTACAAACGTCCTTTTCTACGGACTATTTGACAATCTACACTCCTCTTTTTTATTGATACTCTTACTTTCATTTTATTGATTTTTATTTGCTGATATTTTATTTGTACCTGTAAGCTATTCTTCCTTTAGTTAAATCGTAAGGCGACATTTCTACTTTTACTTTATCACCTGGTAATATTTTTATATAATGCATTCTCATTTTCCCAGAAATATGAGCAGTTACCACGTGCCCATTTTCTAACTCTACACGAAACATAGCATTCGACAAGGCTTCCAAAATGGTTCCGTCTTGTTCTATTGATGCCTGTTTTGCCATTTACTTTTATTTATTTTTTTTCGTTTAATACTTTTTCAATCTCTTTAAAAGAAGATAAAATATCTGCTTTTTCAACTCCTATTGCAATGGTATGTTCAAAATGCGCTGATGGTAATCCATCTGTTGCTGTAATTGTCCACCCATCACTTTCTTGTCGCACTGTTTTTTTTCCCATATTTATCATCGGTTCAATTGCGATTACCATTCCTTTTTGCAATTTTTGTCCAACTCCTCTTTTCCCATAATTTGGAACTTCCGGATCTTCATGCAAACTTCGTCCAAGTCCATGTCCAACCAATTCTCTCACTACTGAATAACCAAAACTTTCAGCGTGGGTTTGAACAGCATTGCCAATATCTCCAATTCGCTTTCCAACAAGTGCATTTTCTAATCCTTTATACAGCGATTCTTTTGTTACTTCCAAAAGTTTTACTACTTCTGGTTTCGCTTCACCTGCAATAAATGTGTAGGCTGAATCCCCGTAAAAATTATTTTTTAAAACGCCACAATCAACCGAAACAACATCTCCCTCTTTCAACTCGTATTTACTTGGTATTCCATGAACCACCTGTGCATTTATAGAAATGCACAAACAATTCGGAAAACCATGATATCCTTTAAAAGCTGCACTTCCTCCATTGTCAGATATAAATTCATCTGCAATTTTATCAAGTGCTAAGGTGCTAACTCCCGGTTTAATGTGTTTAGCTACTTCGGCTAACGCTTTTCCAACAAGTAAAGAACTTTCTCTTATTAACTCTATTTCTTCGTTCGTTTTATAATAAATCATTTAAGCTTTCTCCTCCATCAACCTGTAATAGCCATTCCCACAGAAGATTTTCCTTTTATTCGTCCTGTTTTCATTAATCCATCATAATGACGCATCAACAAATGACTTTCTACTTGTTGCAATGTGTCTAACACAACACCAACCAAAATCAATAAGGATGTTCCTCCATAAAAATGTGCAAATTGTACACTGATATTAAATTTTATTGCGATTGCCGGAAGTATCGCTACAATTGCTAAAAAGATAGATCCTGGCAAAGTTATTTTCGACATTACAGCATCCAAAAACTCGGCTGTTTTTTTACCTGGTTTAACACCCGGAATAAATCCACCATTCCGTTTCATATCCTCTGCCATTTGGTTTGGATTAACGGTAATAGCTGTATAGAAATAAGTAAAAATAATGTTCAAGAAAAAGAATACGAAATTATACCAGAATCCATTTGGATCCGAAAAGGCTCCAACAAAACCAGAAATGGATGCCGATTTGGAAAAGCCGACTAATGTGAGCGGAATAAACATAATTGCTTGCGCAAAAATGATTGGCATAACACCCGCAGCATTTACTTTTAATGGAATGTACTGACGAACACCACCGTATTGTTTATTTCCAACAATTTTTTTAGCATATTGTACTGATATTTTTCTAGTCCCTTGAACCAATAAAATACAAGCCATAATAACCAACAACAAAAACACTAATTCTATCAATAACATAATTAAACCTCCACCATCAGATGCAACACGCGATCCAAACTCTGAAACGAAAGCAAAAGGAAGTCTGGAAATAATTCCAATCATGATAATCAAGGAAATTCCATTTCCAAGTCCTTGATCAGTAATACGTTCACCAAGCCACATTACAAACATA
>DATLTG010000165.1:0-8601 GCA_035533735.1 Bacteroidia bacterium | reverse complement strand
TACGCATTTAAGTATTCCGGAAGTATTAACCGCATTTATTTTCGGAACCTTAATGGTTATGATTACTCCTGGCGGAATTGGCGCGTATCCAATTGCTATTAAACAAGTTTTACTTTTGTATTTTGTTGACGCAAATATCGGTTATACATTAGGTTGGTTGGCTTGGCTTTCGCAATTTTTTACCGTTCTCTTTTTCGGATTAATTTCTCTAATTTTACTGGCAGTTTTTAACAAACGCAAAAATGGAAACAACACCTCTGTCATCGCTTGACATCATCCGAAAAAAAATTTTTGTAGTTGATACTTTGCAACGCACCGTTGCTTTGTGGCGAATGAAAAGCAAAAAAATAATTTTCACAAACGGATGCTTTGATATTTTGCATCTCGGACACATTGATTATCTCGCGAAAGCAGCCGATTTAGCAGACGAATTAATTGTTGCCGTTAATTCGGACATCTCCGTAAAAATGCTTGAAAAAGGCAGCAGTCGCCCAATACAAGACGAAGATTCGCGCGCTATGATTATTGCTTCGTTGCATTTTGTAAGTGCCGTTATTTTGTTTGACGAAAAAAATCCTTTGCAACTTATTCAGCAAATTATGCCGGATATATTAGTGAAAGGAGCCGATTACGATGCCAATGAAACGGATTCGAAAAATAAAAAATACATTATTGGGTCTGATGTTATTCGTAAAAATAAAGGCGAAGTAAAAACCATTCCTTTTTTAGATGGCTTTTCCACTTCTCTCATCGAGAAAAAAATTAAAAACAACTAATCGAAAAATTATTTTTTAAAATGGAATTTATCGGAATTATTCCTGCACGTTACGCTTCTACTCGGTTTCCCGGGAAACCATTGGTTGATATAAACGGAAAACCGATGATTCAATGTGTTTACGAACAAGCAAAAAAATCCAAGTCCTTATCAAAAATTATTGTTGCCACAGATGATGAACGTATTGAAAAATGCGTGAAAAATTTTGGTGGCGATGTGCAACTTACAAACGCCAATAATCGCAGCGGAACAGACCGTTGTGCAGAAGTGGCTGAAAAAAATAATTTTTCAGAAAGTGCTGTTATCATTAATATTCAGGGCGATGAACCTTTTATTCATCCAGAACAAATTGATTTAGTGGCGAGTGTTTTTAAAAATGAAAAAGTACAAATTGCAACTTTGGTAAAACGTATAAAATCAATTAACGAATTGCAAAATCCGAACACACCAAAAGTAATTTTAAATAAACACAACGAAGCCATTTATTTTAGTCGCGCTGCTATTCCGTTTTATCGCGGAAAGCCGATGGAAGAATGGCTGAAAAATTATTTTTATTACAAACACATCGGCATTTATGCTTACAAAAAAAATTGTTTGTCAGAGATTTCTAAACTCGCTGAATCACCTTTAGAAATGGCAGAATCCTTAGAACAATTACGTTGGATAGAAAACGGATATAAAATTAATGTTGCCATTACCGATTTAGAATCCATCGCTATTGACACACCTGAAGATCTTCAAAAAATTATTTTTTAGAATTTACTTTTTCGCTTTTTGTCTTGACAGCAAAAAATGTTTTTAAAATTGGCATCGGATACATTGTGAGTTTTTTCAAATTAAAGTATTACAAATTTTGGGAAGTTCCGAGCCTGAGAGGAAATCACCCGAAAATGTTAGTCTTTACGAAGTAAAAATGAAACAATGAATCCAAGCCTTGACTTTTTTGCTTACTTTTTGTGTTATGACAAAAAGTAATGAATCGAATTCCATTTGCTACATTTGTAAGAACAAGAAAAATATTAATGGTATCAAACAAAGTGAAATATAATCCTTACATTTTAATTTTGTTATCCTTAGTCATCGCTATTTCTTGTAACCAGCCAACTCCAATAAAGTTGATGGATTTAAAATTTGGTGATTTTCAGAAAGATAAAATTGTAGCCAATAATATCGATACCGTTTTTTTAATTTCAAAGAATAAAACATTAAATCTCGGAATGTCTGATACAATAGGATATAATACTTATGACGATTTTGGTAATTTATTGATTGAAATAAGAAATATTTACGGAGGACATTCTATTAGCTACAAATACGATAGCATTGGCTTAATGAAATTTGAAGATTACAGTACTGATTTTTCAGAAAAATTTCAATTTTCTTATAAATTTATTCCTAATAGTATGAAACTTTTCCAATTTCGGACAAGCGATAGAACCGATACTTGTATATTTCGATTTGACAATAAAGGATTTCTATCTGAGACAATTGGATATGATAACAGCTCTCGAGGTTTATTAAAAACGAACTATGAATATAATTCTGACAATCTTCTTTTAAAGAAAACGGAATTACACATAATAACAAAAAGTCAACTTAAAAGCTATGAAATGGTAAACAACTCGAGCCTTTCAACTAAACAAATAACTAATTTTTTTTATACTAAAGGAAGTCTTGATTCAACCATTACAATATTTTATTATCGAACAAATCCAAATCATAATGATATTTCAAAAACCTTTTATGACAATAATGGACTTCGTAAAAAAACCATTTGTAATGATTCATTAATTACAACTTATATTTACAAAAAGAGATAAGCTTTGTCTATATCTCGCGAACGAGTTTTCCTATTCGAAAAATTTAATGCCTTTGTTGGTGTTCTTACCAACAAGCAAAAATTGTTCGTGGATTGCAGGTGAAATAACACCTACAATGGCAAAAATTTGTAAGAAGCCGTCATTCCAAACTTGATTTGGAAACTGTGAGTAAGGCAATTTCCAATTCTCCATTTATTTTTGGCTTCCCTCAGATTCTGAATCAAGTCCAGAATGACCTCCCCAATTACTTAATTCCTTCATCACCTAATCACTTCTCCAAAGGAGTCCTTTTGACAGGATGACAATAAGAACGTTTTGAAAAAATTATTTTTTTGTAATCCGTAATCTCAAATCCTCCATCAATAAAATTAATTCATTGCATACCTTTTCCCTGGCAATGATTTTATAACTCCCGAAAACTCTAATTGCAGAAGCAATGCAGAAGTTTTGCTCATTGTCATTTGTGTTATAAAACAAATATCGTCTATCGCCAAACTTTTTTCTTTCAGGATATTTACCAGCATTGTTTCTTCTTTGCTTAGTTCTGCAAAAAGTTTTGCTTGTTTCGGATTTTTTTTTGTCAGCTTTTCTTCCCAACCCATAACGTATAAAATATCTTTTGCCGATTGCGCCAAAGCCGCTTTGTTATTACGAATCAGAAAATTACAACCTTCCGAAAACGTATCGTTAATTCTTCCAGGAACAGCAAAAACATCGCGATTATAGGTGGTTGCTAAATCGGCTGTAATTAGTGAGCCGCCTCCTTTAGCCGATTCTATTACCAAAACAGCATCCGCCATTCCGGCAACAATGCGATTTCGGCTCGGAAAATTTTCTCTATTGGGAATTGTTTCGCTCGGAAACTCCGTCAATAAACCACCTTGAAGAATCATTTTGTCTGCTATGTTTTTATGAATAGCTGGATAAATCCTATCTAAGCCATGTGCAAATACACCAACGGTTTCCAAGTTATTGGCGAGCGCTGCTTTATGCGCATAGGCATCAATTCCATACGCCAATCCACTTACAATTAAAACATTGTAAGCGGCTAATTCTTGCACAAATTCTTCGCAAATTTTTTTTCCGTAATCGGTTGCTTTTCGAGTGCCTACAATGCTTAACACTTTTGCTGTGTTCAAATCGGCAATTCCTTTGTAATAAAGCATTATCGGACTATCCTGACAATGTTTTAAACGTTTCGGAAAAGCATCATCTAAAAAAGAAATAGGTGTAATTTTATTTTTCTCGATGAAAATAATTTCTTTGTCTGCTTTTACCAACGAATTTTTTAGTGAATCTTTTTTAAAAATGGAATCAACAACTAATTCGCCAATACCGGGAATTTTAATAAAGTTCGATTTTTTTTCTTTGAAAACAGCTTCGGCACTTCCGCAATAAGCAATTAAAACCTTAGCGCGTGAGCCGCCAACATGTGGCAAAAAAGTGAGCGCAATTTGGTGTTTTTTTTCTTCCTCCATAAAAAGAGGACGATTATTTTTGGTTTATATTTTTACGCCAATTATTAAAATATCGTCCACTTGTTCTAACTCGCCTTTCCATTGTTCTATTGTTTTGACAAGTATTTTTTTCTGCTCTTCCATCGTCAAAGCATTGATTTCAAGCAATAAATCTTTCAGTTTATTGGATTTGAATTTTTTACCTTCTGGTCCGCCAAATTGATCGGTATAGCCATCTGAGAAAATATAAATTACATCTCCTTTTTCAATAGGTAATTTATGGTTAGAATATTTTTGTTCTAATTCGTGAAAGCTTCCGATAGCAATATTATCGCCTTTCATTTCTTGCAATTTATTATCTCTAATAAGATACAATGGATTATAGGCACCAGCAAATTGAATTTCTTTTTTCTCGAAATTAATGGCGCAGAATGCAATATCCATTCCATCGCGAAGTTTGTAATCTTCGGTTGTTTGTTTGAATGTATCGCTCAAATCTTTATTCAATCCATCTAAAATTATTGCTGGTTCGCCAGTATTTTTATCAACCGATTGCTTTAATAAATTATGACCAACAATACTCATAAATGCGCCAGGAACTCCGTGTCCAGTGCAATCTACAGCTGCAAGTAATATTTGATCCGATTTTTTATCAATCCAATAAAAATCGCCACTTACAATATCTTTCGGTTTATAAAACACAAAGGAGTTAGGCAGATACGCTTTTATTAATTTTTCGGAAGGCAATATCGCTTCTTGAATTCTTTTTGCATATCGAATACTGTCGGTAATGTCTTTGTTTTTTTCTGCCAACTCTTCGTTTTTAACAGCCAATTCGATGGTTCGTTCTGCTACTTTTTGTTGCAAATCTTTTTTAGATTTTTTCAAATTAGATGTTCTTAATTTGTCGAATCCGTAAATAGCAAAAACTATTAATACAAACATTAAAAAGTAAAAAATGGCGGTTTGCCAAAACGGAGGCGCCACAAAAAAGGAATAAGTTGAAGGTTTTGTGTTCCACAAACCATCGTTGTTACAAGCACGTACCATAAACTTATAATTTCCTGGTGGAATGTTGGAATAAGTTGCTTCGTTCATGGTTGTAAATCCGGGCGACCAATCTTTATCAAAACCTTCTAATTTATATTGATACAATACTTTTTGAGGAGAGGTTAAGCTAACGCCAACAAATTCAAACGTGAGGTGATTTTGGTTATAGGCAAATTTTGCATCTGGAGGAAAAGCCGTGTCTTTCATAAAAACTTTTAATCCGGTAATAGCTGTAAATGGTTCAATAGTATTTGGTTTGTCTTCTGATAAATTAAATTTAAGTGCCCCCATAATTGTTCCAAACCAAAGGTTATTGTTATTATCCATGCATATAGCATTTGGATTATTTTCTACACCCAAAAAACCTTCGTCTTTTCCGTAATGCGAAACTTGACTTGTTTTGCCGTCAATTTTATCTATTTCGCGACTGTTTCCAATCCAAATATTATTTTCTTTATCAGCAATTACAGAATAAGGAGAATCGCTGCTTAAGCCGTTGTTGGTGTTATAATTGGTAAACTTTTTTCCATCGTATTTATACAAACCTCCGCCATAAGCGCCAAACCAAAGGTTATGATTTCCATCTTCGGTAATACATAAAATAAATCGGTGCGTAATTCCGGTAGATTCATCAAAGGTTTTAAAACTTGTTCCATCGTACATCGAAAGATAACCGCCCAATGCGCCAAACCATAAATTTCCTTTGCTGTCTTTAAAAATGCGGTAAATATTATCGCCACCCAATCCGTCAGCTGCAGTATAATTTCTGAATGTTTTTGTTTCGGGATCAAATTTAGAAGCACCTTCTTTTGTGCCAAACCACATATTGTTTTTGTTGTCTTCGCTGATAGCATAAACAACATTGCCTGCTAAACCATCATCTTTGGAGTATGATTTAAATTTCTTTTTCCCTTCAGGTAATTCGCATACACCGCCAAATCCGGTACCAAACCACATATTATTTTTCGAGTCTTCGTATATCGAAAGCACCACATTACTTGATAATCCATCGTGTGTAGTGTAATTTATAATTTTATGTTCTTCTTGATTGTTAACATCCGATTTGGAAAAAATAATTTCAGAAACTCCATTATTGGTGCCCAGCCAAATGTTTCCAGCATGATCGCATAAAACAGACCACACTAAATTATTTACCAATCCATCATCTTCATCAAACAATTGAAAGCGTTCACCGCGATATTGATTTAATCCTAAGTCGGTACCAATCCAAATATTTCCTTCAATATCTTGATAAACTACTTTCGCATTAAAATAATTTAAGCCTTGTTTGGTGCTGTACGTTTTGTAAATTGCTTTTGTAATTGCTTCGTCTCTATCAGCGGAAGCGTAAGGCGTTATTTTTGTAACACCGCCACCCGTAGTTCCAATCCAAATATTATGATTGCGTGCTTCGTAAATGGTTTCAATAAAATCGGATTCTAATTTATTTTCAGAATTAATAGCGGGAATATTTGCATCCAATGCCTTTTCGGGATATTTTGCTGAAAAATCACTTGGTATTTTTAATACCAAAACACCTGCATCGGCAGTACCAACCCACATTTCATTTTTATTTACTAATGCCAATGCAGTAATGTTATTGCTTCCCAATCCTTTGCTAACGTTAAGTTTTGTAAAAGAAGCAGGAGAACCGATGTCGAATTTTTGATCGTAAATAGTAATGCCCTTATCGGTTGCAATCCAAATGTCATTTTTGTTGTCTTTACAAAGTGCATATACATTGTCGCTGCTCAACCCATCTTTTTTAGAAAGCGAAATCATGCTGTTGGTTGCAGGGTCGTGAATAAAAATACCAGCTCCTTCGGTGGCAATCCAAATTTTACCATTGTCATCTTCTAAAATAGAAGTGATGGTTTTAAAACGCGTGTATTGATCTAAGTTTAAATCATCCAATTTTTTTGTTTGTGCATTATATCTGGTAACGCTTCCCGCCCAATGTCCAAACCATAAATTGCCGTTTTTATCTTTGTAAGAAGTAGTAACCCAATCTTCTGCTAATCCATCTTTTTTGGTATATGTTTTAAAAGTTCTGCCATTGTATTCGGTCAAACCGGAAAGCGTTCCAATCCAAAGATTTCCGTCATTGTCTTGAACAATAGATTGTACTTGCGATTGTGGTAAACCTTGTTCAACACCGTAATGAATAAAACTGGTAGTTTGTGCATTTGCGAATTGCGAAAAAAAGCACGCGATAAAACTTCCCAGAAAAAGAAGTCGAAAAAATATTTTTTTAATTACCATGATGGCGTGTATTTTAAAGTTTCTTGGATATATGTTTCCTTGTTAATTTCATCCTTATTTTTGTAATAATATTCCGATCCCCATACGTAAGATTCTCTGCGATAAATAATAATTTTATTACCCAACGTAACAGTAATAGTTTTTACATTTTTCAGAAAACCAGGAATGTTCATAACGGCAACAGAAGGAGCTTCTACCATTTTGTAATGACTAATATCGGGAACTTCCTTTTGTTGATTAATGTTTATCGAACGTCTTGCAAAAGCGGCTGCTTGAACCAAGTCTTTTATATTTTGCTCTTGTACTTGCTCATTAATGATGGTTGTTTTTTCGTTTTTAGTTTCTTGCGCACGTAAATCAGCCGTTTTTGCTTTTAGTTCTGCCTCTCTTCGTAATTTTTCTATCACCGAATTACTTTCCGCATCCGCTTTCATTTTTTGATATTTTTTCTCTTTTTCGATGCGTTCATTTTCAGCAACAGCTTTCAATAAATCGTTCTCATATTTAGTTCTGATGCCTGTATTTTTTTTTGCCATTTCTGCTTTCGCCTCTTTTTCTTTTTCTAATTTGATGGCATCCGTTTCCATACTTTCGGTGCTGGATGATTTATCGCTTGCTTTTGTATCAGCCACTTCGGCAGCTTTTAGTTTTGCCAATGAATCCGCATCATTTTGTGCCCTTTGCTGTTGTGCCAATTGTTGAGCGGCTAATTTCGCTTTTTCTTCGGCAGCTTTTTGTGCTGCTAATTTATCTTGAGTGGCTTTTTCTTTCGCTTGTTTTTCAGCCAATGCTTTAGCTTCTGCCTTATGATCAATAAATAATCCATCTTCAAATTGTTTCAAATAATCCGGATCGTCCAGAAACATTTTTTTGCCATCAAATATTATTTTTGTGAACGGGTTTTTAAATTTCGGCAGATTCACATCTTTGTTGTCGTTATCAAAAAACGTAACTTCAATTTCGTAAACTGGAAAAATATTTTCTTTCTCTTTCGGAATATTTTCCAGCACCAACAAGCTCATGTCCACACAGCCTTCCGAAGAAAAGGTGATTTTGTAATTGGCTCCGAAATCGAGAAAAAATTTGAATTTTCCGTTTCTGCCTGTTGTGAGTTGTGTTTGTTTTACGGAGTTTTTATAAAGCGTAACAATTGCACCAGAAAGTGGCTTCTGTAATTTCTCGCATTTGCCGTCAAATTCTAAATATCCAACTGTATTGTGTTGCGCGAATAAATAAT